>NZ_JAMBDT010000060.1:0-31534 GCF_025143765.1 Gordonia sp. p3-SID1431 | reverse complement strand
GCGCGACCAATCCCCGCTCCCTGAGGAGCGCCCGGAGCTTGCGGAGGGCGCGTCACGAAGGGTCACGCCGGCCGCTCGTTGCGCGCCGCCCGTTCGACGATGGTGGCGATGCGTTTGGTCTTGGTCTCCGGCCGCTTCGCCAGGGCGAGCTGCGACAGTCCGACCTTGCGCGCACTCGGCGGGAACGCGTCCCAGTTGGCCCGCGCGACGGGATCGGCGTCGAGGGCGGCGGCGAGTTCGGGGGATTCGATGAGCGCCTCGGCGTCGTCGAACAGCGTCCACAGGCCGCGGGCCTGAGCGTCGTCGATGACGGCCTGCCCGGCGGGCTGAATGCGGCCGGCGGCCGCGAGGTCGGCGACCCGCGCCTTGTTCGACGCCGACCATCCGCTGTTGCGACCGCGCCGGGTGAACCACATGCCGCGGCGGTCGGCGTCGATGACACGGGTGTGACCGTCGATCCATCCCCAGCACAGCGCTTCGCGCACGCACTCGTCGTAGTCGAGCGGTTCCCGGCCCGAACCCTTGCGCCAGAAGACGAGCCACACCCCCGGCGAGGTCTCATGGTTGTCGCGCAACCACTCTCGCCAGGCCTCGACGGTGTCGAGGCTGAGCTTCGGCGCGTCTTGGGTCGGCCATGTGTTCACCCTAATGACCTCGGCCTTCTCTCGGTACATTTGAGCCGTGAACGAGATCGTCGACTTCGCCGAGAGCTACTGGTGGCTGATCTTCCCGGTCGGCGCGGTCGTCGGCGGGTGGGCCGGTTCGATCGGCAAGTACAACGAGAAGCGACGCAAGGACAAGATCGAGCTCGCCCGGATCAAGGCGAACGCCCAGACCGAACAGCTGAAGCTCACGACGACCTCGGCCGACCAGTTGCGCCGGGTCCGTAAGCAGCACGACGCGCTCAACGAGAAGTGGTTCGCCTACGAACTCGATCTCGCAACACTGATCGAGTACCCGCTGATGACCGACATGCGCGAACCGTTGACGCTCGCCTTCCACCGGGCCCGGGTCCGCGCGGATGATCTACGGCCCGAATCGGATTCCGCCGCCGTCGGCACGGCCGAGGCCTCCATGTCCGCAGCCGACTTCGCCGAGTACCGCGATGCGGTCGGCGACTACGCCGCCGCGTTCGACGCTGCCGAGCGAGAAGCGCGGCGTCGCAAGCAGACCGGGTTCTCCCCCATCGAACGCGAGGCACTCGACCGGGCACGCAAACTCATCAACGTCGCCGCCGACACCGGCGCCACGCCGGCCGAGAGGCAGGCCGCCTACAAGAAGGTCCGTGCCGAGCTCGACGGCATCATCGACGTTCCCCGGGTGGCGGCCGCACATCTCGAACAGCAGATCGCCGGCGCGCTGGAGCGCGGCTCGGACTGAACGTTCCGGGCCGATCAGAGGTCCGGGATCGGGAGATCCAGGTTGGGCGCGATGATCCCGCCGTCGACCTCGAGGATCTTGCCGGTGACATACGCACCGGCGGGCGACGCCAGGTAGAGCGCCGCCGCGGCGATGTCCTCCGGATCACCGAGGCGGTGCAACGGCGTGGAGGTCTCGACCTCGGTGCGCATCCCTTCGTCGCCGGCGACGATCTCCAGCGCCGAGGTCAGGATGGCGCCGGGAGCGATGCCGTTGACCCGGATCTTCGGGTTCAGATCCATCGCCGCGATGCGGGTGTAGTGCGCGAGAGCGGCTTTCGCGGTGCCGTAGGCGGCATAGGCGCGTCCGGGCACGCGGCCGACCGCGGAGGTGATGTTGATGATCGACCCCTGGCCCGTGGTCGCGAGGATCTGTTTGGCGCCGGCGACGACCAGCGCGTGCGCGTTGCCGACGTTGAAGTCGAAGGCGTCCCGCAGGTGCTTGGGACTGGTGTCGAACAACGGCCGCGGCATCGCACCGCCGACGTTGTTGACCACGGTGTCGAGGCGACCGAACTCATCGACCGCGGTCTGAGCGAGTGCCGCCGCGGCGTCGGGATCGGCGAGATCCACGGCGACGGCGTGCGCCCGTCGGCCGGCCGCACGGATGCGCTCGGCGACCTGAGCGAGGTCGGACTCACTGCGGGCCGCGATCACCACGTCGCCGCCTGCCTCGGCGAAGGCGACCGCGATCGCCGCCCCGAGTCCCCGGCTCGCGCCGGTCACGATGGCCACCTGGTCGTCTATCCGGAATCTGTCGAGAATCACCCGTCGACCATGCCACGGCGAGGCACAAAACGAGAACGTGTTCTAGAAATCGGCCGAAACCGGCAGGTCACCCGGGCTCAGTAGTCGCGGTTCGTGGTCACCACGGACAGGAGTTCCTCATCCGCGACGAATCGGCGCAGGTTTTCGGCGACCCACGGCGCGAGCTCACGCGTCAGACCCGACGCCGGGTTGGCGACGTGCGGGGTGATGATCACGTTCGGAAGCGACCAGAGCGGATGGTCGTCGGCGGGCGGTTCCGGATCGGTCACGTCGAGCGCCGCCCCCGCGATCTGCCCGTCGACCAGCGCGCGGTGCAGCGCCTCCTCGTCGACAAGGGGCCCGCGCGCGACGTTCACCACCCACGCGTGTGCGGGTAGTGCGGCGAGGCTCTCGGCGTTGATCATGTGCCGCGTCTCCGGCGTCGACGGCGCGGCCAGCACAACGTGGTCGAACGTCCCCCACAGCTGATCCAACTCATCCGACCGTCGGACCTCGTGCGCGCCGGGCACCTCGCGCCCGGACCGGTTCACCGCGACGACGCGAGCGCCACATGCCCGAAGACGCGGAGCGAGGGAGGCGCCGATCCCGCCGGCTCCGACGATGGCGACCGTGGAACCGTGCAGCGACCGGACCGCGGTGTCGATCCGCTCCTTGTCCCAGTGGCGCAGGACGGCGGTGTTGATCTGACGGAGCCCGGCGAGGAGCAGAGCCAGTGCGTGTTCGGCGACGTTCTCGGCATAGAAGCCGGACGCATTGGTCCAGATCCGACGGTCGTCGAGTACGTCGGCGGCGACGAAATCCTCGATCCCCGCGGTCTTGAGGGCCACCCATTCGACGGCGTCCGGCAGTTCCGGGAACTCCCCGGGCGGCCCGATCCACACCAGCACCCGGGCGTCGTCGAGACCGACGATCCGGCCGCCCGCACCTTCGATCGCGGCGACCAGATGCTCGTCGCGGACGGGTTCGACGGCCACCGCCACCGGCGTCATCGGGCCACCGATCGAGCCGCGGTGGTCGCGAGTTCGTCGGCGATCTCGTTGAAGTGATCGCCGGCATGCCCCTTGACCCAGCGCCACTCCACCTGATGTCGCTTCTCCTCCTCGACCAGACGACGCCAGAGATCCGCGTTCTTGACCGGCTTGCGATCCTTGGTCTTCCAGCCGTTCGCCTGCCAACCGTTGACCCACTTCATGATGCCGTTGCGCACGTAGGTCGAATCGGTGTAGATGATGACGGTCGACGGCCTGGTCAGTGCCGCCAGGCCTTCGATGGCGGCCGTGAGCTCCATCTTGTTGTTCGTCGTATCCGGCTCCGACCCGGAGATCCGCTTCTCGGTGCCCTTGTATCGAAGCACCGCGCCCCAGCCACCCGGGCCCGGGTTGCCCAGGCAGGCACCGTCGGTCGAGATCTCGACGACGGCCGAGCCGGCCGCCGGATCTGCGGAGGAGCCGTCGGTTGCCTGTTTCGCGGAAGCTGTCACGCAGGGAAGCCTACGGCAGCCGCGACCCCCGATCGCAGGCTCACGGCTAGGGTGGAGTCATGGTTGTGTGGGACCCGACACGCTATCTGCAGTTCGCCGACGTCCGTGCGCGTCCGTTTCTCGACCTCATCGCACAGATCCCGACCAACCCGCTGTCGGTGATCGACCTGGGTTGCGGACCGGGTCATCTCACCAAGCACCTTCGGGCACGCTGGCCGTCGGCGGAGATCCTGGGCATCGACGATTCGGCGGAGATGGTCGATCGCGCGATCCGCGACAACACCGATCCGCATGCCAACTACGACGCCGCCGACGTCTCGCAGTGGACGCCTCACCGGCCGGTCGACCTGATGATCTCCAACGCGATGTTTCAGTGGGTACCCGACCACCTCGACGTCATCGACCGACTGCTCGGCCACCTCACCGACGGAGGCGCGTTCGCGCTGCAGGTGCCCAACAACACGGACTCCCCCACCCACTCTGTCCTCGCCGATCTCGCCGCGACCGAGCCGTATCTGGGAGCTTTCGGCGACCTGCGGGCACTGCCCCGACTCGACGCCGAGATGTACCTCGAGTTCTTCGCCGGCCGCGGTTACCACGCCGACGCCTGGGAGACGACCTACTTCCACGTGCTCGACGGACAGGACCCCGTGTTCGACTGGATGTCCGGCACCGGCGCCCGCCCGTACATGCAAGCGCTGTCCGACGAACTCCGGGGGCAGTTCGTCGCCGATCTCAAGCAGCGCCTCGCCGAGGCCTATCCCCGACGCGAATGGGGCACGGTCCTGCCCTTCCGCCGCACGTTCGCGGTGGCCACCCGCCGCTGATCCGCTGGGCGCCGCGATCCAGATCCCAGAGAAACAACTCCCCCACTGCTCCCTTCAGTGTCAGGCTTGTGGAGCCGGAGGATGGCTCGCAAGCTCGCTCCTCCCGGGTCACGCACCGGCTTCGGTTTGGCGTCGACGCTTCTCCCAGCTGACACTTCTGCAACACTGACACCACCTGTCATCTCCCAGGGGGTACATCCATGCGTCGACGCAGCCGGATTCGTCTGCGCCCGGTCCGCCGCGTGCTCGCAGCCGTCGCGATCGCCGCCCTCACGGGCGGCCTGCTCGCCGCTGTGTCCGCACCCGCCGAAGCCGCGGTCTGCAACGCCACCGGCATCACCGGGGGCGATGTCGGCAGCACCGGCAGTTCGGGGTCCAGCGAGCTCGGCTGGGGCAGTCTCGACTTCGGCAGCTATCGGGCGGATGGGAAGAAGCCGCAGGGCCCGCTCCCGAAGCTCACCGGCGCCAGCAAAGCCATCTCCTGGGTGACCGGTCCCCGAAGTCCCGCCCGCACCGACACCCGTTTCGGCATCACCGCGACCGACGTCGGCGTGCCGTGGGACAACGGCTCCGGTCAGATCCTGATGGCCTTCGGTGACACCTGGGGCCGATGCGCGGGGCAGATGGCCTGGAAGCACAACACGATGCTGCGCAGTGACGCGGCTTCGGACCTCGCCAAGGGAATCCGATTCCCGAACGCCGTACCCGGATCGGTCCGGTCGGGCGCCTCGGTGACACCGGCCCACCCGACGTGGGCGCAACCCATGTTCAACGCGGTCGGGGTGCGCAACATCGAGGTCGGGCGGATTCCCACCGGCGGGATCTCGATCAACGGCACGCAGTTCGTCAGTTTCATGTCGATCCACCGGTGGCTTGGCCCAGGCCGCTGGAACACCAACTATTCGGGAATCGCCGTGTCGCACAACAACGGTCAGACCTGGACCGTCGACAACAACACCCTTCGCTGGAATGCCGACCTGACGATCCCGGGCGTCCCCCAGGTGACGCGTGGCCACAACCGGTTCCAGATGGGCGCCTTTCTGCGAAGTGGCGAGTACATCTATCAGTACGGCACTCCGAACGGGCGTTTCGGCTCTGCTCACGTGGCCCGTTTCCGCCCCGCCGACATCCTGAACCTCGATCGATACCAGTACTTTCGCGGCGGCACGGGCTGGTCGTCGAATCCGGCCGAGGCCACGCCGATCGTCGCCGGCCCGGTCAGCGAGATGTCCGTGGCGTACAACGCTTTCCTCGGCCGGTTCATCATGCTGACCGAGCGATCGGGGACGATAGTGATGCGCACGTCGCCGTCACCCGTGGGTCCGTGGAGCGGCGAGCGGGTGCTCGTCTCGCACAAGCAGTCCAGCGGTCTGTACACGCCCTACATCCACCCTCGATCGTCGGGTAGGGACCTCTACTTCGTCGTCTCCCGGTGGGACGACTACAACGTGATGCTGATTCGGACCGACCTGTCGAAGGTACGTTCGTGAGCCGGCGCATCGTGCTGATCCGCGCGGTGAACGTAGGCGGCGCGAAACTCCCCATGGCCGAATTACGTGATCTGGCAGCCGATCTCGGGGCAACGGAAATCTCGACCTACATCGCGTCGGGGAACCTGATCTGTTCGCCGCCCGCCGACCCCGAGCGGTTCGACCGCGCGCTCGAAACCGCGCTGCAGGATCGCTACGGCTGGTTCCGGGAGGTCATCAGCCGCTCGCCCGAACAGGTCCGGGCCGCGCTCGAGGCGCATCCGTTCGACGTCGTCGACGACAAATACTCCTACGTCTACTTCCTGACCGGCGAACCGGCGCGCGACAAGGTGGCCGCGTTCGAACGCAAGGACTTCGGCGACGATGTGGTCCGCGTCCTCGGGTCCGACCTGCACATCCGCTACGCCGACGGGGCCGGACGATCGACCCTGACCGCACCGGTCATCGCGCGCGGCCTGGGTGTACAGGGCACCGGCCGTAACCTGCGGACCGTGCGCACACTGCTGGAACTCGCCGGCCCCTGAGTGTCGCCCGGTGGCCGGGCTCCCGGCACGGGCGTAGCGTCGGAGAAGCCATCAGGACGAACCAAGCGAACCGCGAACGAGACATTCGCGTCGAGAGGAGTCCGCACATGAGTCAACCGGTCCCGCCGCCCCCACCTCCGCCCGAGCCCGTGCCTGCGCCCGAGCCCATCCCGGAGCCGCCGATTCCCGTTCCGACCCCGCCGCCGGCTCCCGACCCACAGCCGGCTCCCCCGCAGCCGGACCCGCCGCCACGGCCGACGGTGATCTGACCGTCAGCCGCGCGACAGCACTCGGGCGACGCGGTCGAGGTCGGCGAGCTGTTCCTCGCGGGGGGCCTCCCATAGCTTCTTCGGCAGCTTCTCGAGGTCCTTGATCCCGGCTTCGGCTCGGTCGAGGGTTTCGGTCGCCTCCTCGCCACCGAGGTCCACCGATGCGATGAGCCGGTCGTCGAGTTCGAAGACCGCGTCGTCGAGGCGGTTGCGTGCCGCGACGAGTTCGTCGTCGTGCGGGATCGCCGGGTTGGCATGCACGTCGGCGATCGCGTATCGAATGCGCCGATGCAGCAGTGCTTCCCGGGTGTTGTCGGTGGCCCAGCTCTCCGGCGCCCGACCCGGTCGGCCGGGAATCAGGTCGGTGGATCGGGCGAAGGTGCGCACCCGTTTGTCCGAGTCGTACGCGAACCAGGCGGCGCCGCCGAGGATGAACAGGGCAACCACCACAGTGGCCACGATGATGATGACCGCGATCATGTGGTCAGCCTACTCAGGACGACTGCACTCCCTTGGGCGCCTTTCCCGACATGAAACCGAACAGGTATCCGGCGACGCGTCGCATCTGGATCTCGTCGGCACCTTCGGTGATCCGGTAGCGCCGATGGTGCCGGTAGATGTGCTCGAACGGCTCGTGCCGCGAGTATCCGCGTCCGCCGAACACCTGCATCGCCTGGTCGGCGGCATCGCAGCACAGCCGGTTCGCCTGGTAGTTGCACATGGAGACCTCGGCCGACGCGGCGAACGGCCCGTAGGTGTCCATCTTCCAGGCGGTTTCGCGGATCAGCGCCCGGATCATCGCGCACCGGGTGTGCAGGTCGACGAGCGGGAACTGGATCGCCTGGTTCGTCGAGAGCTTCTTGCCGAACGGCGCGCGCTCGTTGGCGTAGGCCACCGCACGGTCGACGCAGTATTGGGCGGCACCGAGACTGGAGGCCGCCTGCCGGATGCGGTTCTCGTTGAAGAAGTGCTGCACGACCTGCAGGCCGGCTCCCTCCGCCCCGAACACCGCGGAGTTCGGCACCCGGACGTCCCGCAGCGTGATGTGCGCGTGGTCGGTGGGCATGTTGAACGTCCAGAGATATTCCTCCACGGCGAAACCCGGATCCTGCGGGTCGACGAGGAACGCCGTGATGCCGCGGGCCTCGCCCGGTTCGCCGCTGGTGCGCGCGAAGATGATGTCGCGATGGGCGGCGTGGATACCGGTGTTCCACGTCTTCTCGCCGTTGATGATCCAGTCGTCGCCGTCGCGGACGGCGGTCGTCTCCATCCACGTGGCGTCGGAGCCGTGGTCGGGTTCGGTGATGCCGAAGGCGAAGAACTTCGTACCCGCGGCCAGGCCCTCCACCCATTCCTCCCGCTGCTCGGGGGTGCCGTACTCGAGCATGAGGAGCAGCCCGATGTTGTTGCCGACGATGGCGTGCTCGTTCTGCAGATCGCAGTGCAGCCCCAGACCTTTCGACGCCAGGTGCTCGCGGATGATCGCCATCGCCAGGTTCGATCCGTCCCGACCACCGAACTCGGACGGGAAGGGGTAGCGGAAGTGGCCGGCCGCATCCGCGCGTCGTCTCGCCTCTCCCAGAAGAGCTTCCCACTCCTTGTTCGGCAAACCACCACGCTCCCAGTCTGTTCGGGAGTCCTCGCGCCGATGGTCGAAGAAGCGGATGTTGTCGTCGGTCTGCTCGAGGGGAATGATCTCCGCCTCGATGAAGGCATCGAGTTCGGCAAGATAGTCGGTCAGCGACTCGGGCAGCGCGAAGTCCACGATGAACCCCTCTCGGTTGGGATCGGATGTCCGGCGGTCACGGGTGAGGGACCGCGAAGTACTTGGGGTTGGCGACCAGGAGTCGCGCCCGTACGTCGGCGACAACGGCGTCACGGACCTTCGGGTCGGTGCCGTCGAGTTCGCCGGAACGCAGGGCCTCGCACAGCGCGTGCTGATCAGTGACCCCGAGCGCACTCAGACGTTGCGCGCTCGCTTCGGCGTCCCGTGCACCGGTGAGCATCTGTCGACGCACGACGTCGACGACGTTGCCGGCCACTCTCGTATGGAAACGCACCTGCGGCGACAGGTCTGCCTGTACCGCGTCGGACCGCAGGAATTCGGTGAGCGCCTCGAGTAGTTCGACTGCAGTCGGTGAACCGTAGAGATCGTTGTCCGGTTCCTCGCCCGGCGCCTCGGCCAGCGGATCGGGTACCGGTCCCGGCGACACGAGACCCAGGTCGAGCAGTGCGTCGAACTCCTGCTCGGCACTTCGGCGTCCGATCGCGGCCAGTTCGACGGATCGTTCGACGCCATCGAGGTGCCGGGCGGCCTGCACCGCGCAGATCAGTCCCCACTTGACGGTGGCGTAGAGCTCCCACCAGCGCAGGGCTTGTTCGGTGGGACGCCAACCCGCCTCGCGCGCATAGGCGTCGAGGAGCGAGGTCCGGTCACCCATCCCGGCCACGGGCGTCGACCCTCCGAAACGCCACGCCTTCGCACATAGCCAACCTAGGTCCTCGACGGGATCGCCGAGGTGCACCAGTTCCCAATCCAGAACCGCCGCAACTCCTTCGGCGTCGACGAGCAGATTGCCCAGCCGGAAGTCGCCATGCACGAGCGTGTGCCGTGGTGACGGTTCGGGTCGGTTGTCCGTGAGCCACTGGGTGGCCAGCACCAGGCCGGCCGGCATCGCATCGAACTCGCGTGGGAACAGGTCCCGCAAACCGTCGATCGGATCGCCGAGATCACCGAGACCGGGCGTCTGTGCGACGTCTATCCGGTGGATACGTGCGAGGATCTCGCCGCACTGATCGACGAATCCGGCGCGCGCACCCTCGTAGGCATCGTCTCGCAGAATGCGCCGCGGGATGGATTCTCCGTCGATGAAATTCATTGCCAGATAGGGGAATCCCAGCGCGCTGTCGTCCTCGTCGAATCCGGCGTCGAGGATCTCCGGCACCGGCACCCCGGCGTCGGCGGCGGCACGCAGGACCTGCGCCTCGGCCCGCAGTCCGCCGTCGTCGGTTGCAGCGGGAACCGCGCGGATGATGATCGGCTCGACCTGCCCGGTTCCGTCGACGAGGGTGGCCGCGTACGTCGCCCTGCTCGCGCCCGCCGGCAGGAGTCTCGCGCCCTCGACCAAGAGCGTGCCACCACGCTTGTCGCCGAGCCGGGACGCGATCTTCGCGGCGACACCGTCCGCTTCCGGTACTCCCACGCCCGATCCGTCCCTTCGCACCGTCGCCCGGCGGATGTAACCGCCACCACAGCGAAGCTAGCACGGGATCTGAATCCGGCCTCAGAAATCCGGGCCCGGAGTCTCAGTACTTCGGTGCCTGGAACTCCGGTTGGTCGATGATCCGCACCCACGATCCGTCGGCCTGCCGCGCCACCACCTGCGCGCGGGCACCTGCACCATCACGGGGTGGAGTCGACGTGAGTGCAAGATCGTCCCCGAATACCAGGGTCGGCAACGGCGGTTCCGGCGCGAAGGTCGGCCGGTGCGCCAAGACCGATGCCCAGAGATCCCGGATCGCGGCCCGTCCGCGCGTGACCTCACCGGGCGGATACGCCATCACCGCGTTCTCGTCGTACAGCGAGGCCACGGCCTCGGCGTCCCCGGCGTTGGAGAACTCGACGAAGAGTCTCGTCAGGTCCTCGGGCGTTCGCGCGGTCTTGGGGTGTACCGTCGCACCGCTGTTCGCCGCCTTGGGAGACTTCCGATCGACTCACCCACAGATCGAGATGAGCCTTCGCGAGTCGCCCTCCGCGGACCTCATCACCTCGGTCGACCGCGGACACCTCGACATCGCCCTGGCCGGTTACGGAGACGATCTCCCGCCCGGGGTCGAGTCGCTGACGATCATCGCCGAGCGGGTCGTCGCAGTGTTTCCGACGAGGAGCCGGCCCCGGGGCCGCACCGTCGATCTCGCCTCACTCCGCGACCGATCGCTCATCTGCCTGCCCCGCGGCGCGGGTATCCGAAGCGTGTTCGACGCGGCGGCCTCGGTCGCCGGAGGAGCCATCCGACCCGCGATCGAGGCCTCGTCGCCGGACGCCATCATCGAGTTGGTCTACAGCGGAATGGGAGTCGGCATTCTCAGCGAGTCGATCGCCGCGGCCGACGACCGCGTGGTCGGGGTGCCGATCCGGGATGTCGATGCCACCGCACATCTGGGATTGCTCTGGAGGTCGAAAACCTCCGCTGCCGCAACACGGTCCGTCGACATTGCCCGAGACGCGTTCGCGGTTGGTGACTGATGAACTCGAACTCGACTGATGGACTTCGATCGAAGTCCATCAGTCGAGTTGACGTTCGTCGGTCGGGTGAATCGGCCCGGGATCGGCGGGAGCCGAGGCCTCCAGCGACGGGGCGACCACGCTCGTGGGATCGGTGGGCTTGCCCGCGATGAGGTCGCCGATGCTCAGACCCCAACGGCCCCAACGGTCGTCGAAGCTCTTCGCGCGGGCCCGCGCTTTCTCCGTCTTCGCCGGTGCGTACCGCCGGCGCGCCCACGCCGAGTGTGGCCGGGCCAGCCGGATGGCACCGGCCCAGGCGAACACCGGGATGAAGACGCCGACGATGGCGGTGGAGAACTTGCCCTTGAGCACGCACAGGATCGCGCAGGCGACATTGATCGGCACGGTGGCCACCAGCGCGACGGGACCGATCTCCACGTCCGCGTCGTCGAGCGGGTTGAACCCGAGGACCGCCATGCCCAGCGCGGCGACTGTCAGCGCCACCACCTGAACCGAGAGTTGGCCCTCCGGTGACCAATACACGTCCTGAAGGCGCAGGATCAGTGCGAACTCGTCGAGCACCAGTGAGGCGCCGACACCGATCAGCACCGCACTGATCTCCGCACCGGGCGACGCCCCGTTGACAGCCACCGAGAGGAAGGCGCCGACGATCGTCAGGATCAGACCGGGCACCATGTGGTGCACGTGCACGCCGTCTGAGACGTTGTTGCGGAAGGGGCCCTTGCCCGCCCGGATGAGTCGGGTGATCACCCGCGTGACGATGAACGTGATGACGAACGACGCGAACAGCAGGAACAGCGGCAGTCGCTGGTGCGTGAGCTCGTCGAGGAAGTTCACCGGGTCACCGTCGGCGTCAGCCGGGGACGATACCGGTGCGGCGCTGCTCGATGATCAGGCAGCGGTCCTCGACGTACAGCAGACCCGCATCCTCGGCGATCGCCCGCGCCTCCGCCGAGATGATCCCGAGCTGCAGCCAGAGCGCGGTCGCGCCGGCCTCGACAGCCGCCCGCGCGACGTCGGCGCACTCGGGTCCCGGGCGGAACACGTTGACGAGGCCGACCTGTTCGGGGATGTCGGCGAGGGTTCGATACACCTTCTCCCCGACGATCTCGTCGGCCGCGGGATTCACCGGGATGATCCGCCAGCCACGGTCCTTCATGTACGCCGGCACCTCGTTGGCGGCCTTCGACGGATTGGCGCTGGCACCGACCACGGTGATCGCGTCGTACGTGGACAGGATCTGCTCGACGACCTCGTCGGTGTTCTTGCTCGGTGCAGTCATCTCACGAGTGTAGGTGGGTTCGGGTTTCTCATCGGAGAACTCCGTGCACGACGATCGCGGTGAGCTGATCAGCCCACGCGGTGTCGAATTCGCGGGCGTCCAGCAGCAGCGCGTGCAGCATCGCAGCCCCGCCGACTGCTTCGATGAGCCGGTCCGGGTCCACGTCGGAATGCACCTCGCCGCGATCGACCGCGATCACGAGGCGATCGCGCAAGGCGCCGAACACTTCCGCGAACCCGGCGTGCACACGTGCCGCCAGCTCGGGATCGGCGGCCATGTCCGAGATCAACCCGGGTAACGCCGCGCGGGTCACGGGGCTCGCGAAGAGGTCGCGGGCTGCGCCGACCATCGTGCGGATGTCGGCGCCCACCTCGCCGCTGGACGTCGGCAGCCGCATCATCCGGGAGAACGCGACGTCGTGCACCAGCTCCGCCTTACCCGCCCAGCGACGGTAGAGCGCGGTCTTCGTCGTCCCCGCGCGATCGGCGATCGCGGCCATCGTGAGTTTGCGGTATCCGACGTCGACGAGGAGTTCGGCGGCGGCGTCGAGCACCGCGGAGTCGATACGCAGGTCGCGCGGCCGCCCCGAGACCGCTTCTCCCGTCTCAGTACTCATCGCTTGCCCACTCTCAACCAGAGATTTCCCGAAGTCGCTGCGGACCGCCCGACCGTTCTGCTGTCATAACGCTACTCACCGTAGCGAATCTCTCGCTGTCGAACACAGGGGGTGCCATGGCCGCCGAACCCGCCGTCGAGCAGGTAGACCATCTGCAACGTTCGAGCCGGGACAACACCTCTGTCCCGGCCACGCTCGCGCGTTGGCTCACCGAGCAGGACGACACTCCCGACGACACCCCCGCCGTCACGGTCGCGGCGGGGGGCGACAGCAACGGCATGTCGTCGGAGACGATCCCCGTCTCGGTGTCGTGGCCCGGCGAGCCCACCCGGCACTGGGTGATGCGTATGGCGCCGTCGAACAACGACGTCCCAGTGTTCCGCTCTTACCGTATGGACCACCAGTACGAGACGATGCGCTTGATCGCCCGTCTCAGCGACGTCCCGGTCCCGGCCGTCCACCACCTCGAGCCGACCGGCTCGCTGCTGGGAGCCCCGTTCTTCCTCATGGATCGGTGCGAGGGCGAAGTCCCGCCCGATGTCATGCCGTACACGTTCGGCGACAACTGGTTCGGGGACGCCGCCGAGCACGATCGCCGGCGGGCCCAGGAGTCCGCGGTCGGCGTGATCGCCGACCTGCACTCGATCCCCGACGCGGCCCGGCATTTCGACTTCCTCGCCGATGACCTACCCGCCGGTGACACCCCACTCGCTCGTCTGCTCGCCTGGTTGCGGGACTGGTACGACTTCTCGGTCGAGGGGATCGGTCGCTCACCTCTCGTCGAGCGGGCGCTCGAGTGGCTCGCCGACAACTTCCCCGACGACGCCGCGAACGCCGAACCGGTGCTGTCCTGGGGCGATTCGCGCATCGGGAACATGATGTTCGTCGACTTCACCCCGACGGCCGTGCTCGACTGGGAGATGGCGCGCACCGGCCCCCGCGAACTGGACATCGCCTGGGTGATCTTCGCACACCGGGTCTTCCACGAGCTCGCGACGATGGCGGGCCTTCCCGGACTGCCGGACCTGCTCCGCGAGAACGACGTCCGCGACACCTACCGCGAACTCACCGGAATCGAGCTGGGCGACCTGCGCTGGTTCTACGTCCATGCCGCGGTCCAATGGTGCTGTGTCTTCATGCGGACCGGCGCCCGCCGCGTGCACTTCGGCGAACTGGAGCGTCCCGACGACGTCGACGGCACCCTGTTCTACCACCGACCACTGCTCGAACGACTTCTCGAGGAGGACTGACCACATGAGTCGACGCGGCCTGGGGCCGATGGACGAGTATCCCATTCACCAACTGCCGCAGCCGATCGCCTGGCCCGGCAACAGCGACCGCAACTTCTACGACCGCGCGTACCTCAACGCGCACGACCGCAGCGGCACCATCTTTCTCATCACCGGCATCGGTTACTACCCCAACCTGGGTGTCAAGGACGCGTTCGTGCTGATCCGGCGGCGGAACCCGGACGGCACCGACGCCCAGACCGCGGTGCACCTCAGCGACGCGATCGACGACAACCGGCTCGAGCAGACCGTCGGCAACTACTCACTGGCCGTCGACGACCCACTTCGCGCTCTGCACCTGACGCTCGCCGAGACCGAGGGCATCGCGCTCGATCTGCACTGGGAGGGCCTGTTCGACGCCCTTCTCGAACAGCCGCACGTGATGCGTCAGGGCACGAAGGTGACCCTCGACGCGCAGCGGTTCGCTCAGGTCGGTACGTGGCGAGGGTCGATCACCGTCGACGGCGAGGACATCGTCGTCGACCCGTCCGCCTGGATCGGCACCCGCGACCGTTCGTGGGGAATCCGGCCGGTCGGCGAGCCCGAACCGTCGGGGCGGCCGGCGGATCCACCGTTCGAGGGTATGTGGTGGCTGTATGTCCCGATGGCCTTCGACGACTTTCAGCTCGTCCTCATCATCCAGGAGGATCCCGACGGCTACCGCACACTCAACGACTGTTCGCGGGTCTGGAAGGACGGACGCGTCGAGCAACTGGGCTGGCCGAGCATCTCGGTGCATTATGCGCCGGGCACCCGCGTTCCCACCGGTGCAACGATTTCCACGACCGGGGCAGGAGGCTCGCCGGTCACCCTGGAGGTGGAGTCGCTGCTGCCCGTGCCCATTCACGTGGGCGGCGGCTACGGTGGTGACCCCGACTGGACCCACGGCGTCTGGCGCGGAACGGACTTCACCGAACGCCGCACCTACGACATGACCAGTGCCGAGGTCGTCGGCCGCATGCCGTTCGGCGTGATCGATCACGTCGGCCGCGCCGAATGCCGGGAGTCCGACGGCACCACCCGCGCCGGCTGGGGACTCTTCGAGCACGGGGCACTCGGCCGGCACGACCCCTCCGGGTTCGCCGACTGGCTCAGTGTCGCACCCGAGTGAAGATCGGCTAGTTCGAAGCGCGCAGCCGATAACCCATGCCGCGCACCGTCTCCAACCGGTGAGAACCGATCTTGTTCCGCAGGGCGCGAACATAGACGTCGACGACATTCGACGCCGGATCGAAATCGTAACCCCATACGTGACCGAGGATCTGCTCGCGTGACAACACCTGATCCGGATGCCGCAGAAACACTTCCAGCAACGCGAACTCGCGAGCGGTGAGGTCGAACGTCTCCGTCCCCACCCGTGCGCGCCTGGACTTCAGGTCCAGACGCAGGTCCCCGGCGGACAGCAGGTTCTCCGACGCGACCGCCGAATCGTCGACGAGCCGCAACCGGATGCGCGCCAGCAACTCGGCGAACTGGAAGGGCTTGGTCATGTAGTCGTTGGCCCCGCACTCGAGGCCGTTCACCGTGTCACTCACGCTGTCCCGGGCGGTGAGTACCACGACCGGCGTCGTGATCCCCTCGCCGCGCATGGAATACAGGACATCGAACCCGTCCATCGCCGGGAGACCGATATCGAGGACGACCATGTCGAAACCACCGCTGCGCACGGCCTCGAGCGCCGACAAGCCGTCGGACACGTGCTCGGTGCTGTACCCGGCCGCTCGCAGTCCGTTGCCGATGAACGAGGCGATCCTCGCATCGTCCTCGGCGATCAGAACCCGGCTCATCGCCGCTCTCCTTCTGCTGGTACCGACGACGCTGTGTCGACGTAGGTGGTGATGTCGGGAACCGGTACGTCGATGCCGAACGTGGCACCGTGCCCGGGAATGCTACGTACCCATGCGATTCCGTGATGGGCGTCGGCGATTGCTCGCACGATCGCCAGTCCCAGCCCGGCACCGGACGAGTGCTGCGGCGCCGACGCCGACTGCCCGCGCTGGAACCGCTCGAAGATCCGCGCCGCGTCCTCCTGCTCGATTCCCGGACCGTCGTCGGTGATCCAGATCGACAGGTGCCGCTGCGCTCCGACGCCGGCGAAGCGTGAGCCCAGCTGAATGACGGAACCGTCGCGGGTGTGCCTGACCGCGTTGGAGGCGTACTGCAGCATCGCCTGGGTGATCCGCTCGTGATCCACGTTGCACGGACCTTCGGCGACCTCCATCAGCAACCACTGACGATCACCGAGCGGCTGCACCTTGGACTCGATGTCCAGCATCAGCTGCGCCGCGTCGGTCGGCTTGGCCACCACGAAGTCGGGCTGCTCGGACTTCGCCAACATGAGCAGATCTCCGACGATGCGACCCATCCGACCCAGCTCGCTGTCCACGAGATCGAGGGTCTTGCGCCTCTCCTCCGGATCGTCGGGCAACAATTCGAGGTGGCCGCGCACGACCGTGATCGGGGTCCGCAGTTCGTGCCCGGCGTCGTCGACGAACTGCCGCTGCGTCGTGTAGGCATCCTCGATACGGTCCAGCATCGCGTTGAAGGTCTGGGCCAGCGCGGCCACGTCATCACGTCCGATGACCGGAACTCGTGCGGTGAGATCGTTCTCGCTGATCTCCGCGGCAACCATCCGCACGCTGCGGACCGGCGCCAGGATCCGGCCTGCGACCAGATACGCCACACCGGTGGTGACGATCATCCCGGCCAGGCCGACGATCGCCAGCACTCGCATCGTACGGTCGACCAGTTCCCTGCCCGGGTCGGTGTAGATGCCGACGATGAAGGTCCCCGGTTGCGACGCGCCCGACGCCGGGTCGGCCGAGCCGCCGCCGACAGGCGTCAGATCCACTTTGCCCCAGCGGATCTCGCCGTGCGCAGTCATCAACACCCCGGCCGCCCCGCTCTGGGCCCGCAGTTCGTCGAGGACGCGGCGCCCCTCGCCCGGGGCCGGCCAGGCGTTGCCCGGCAGTTCGAGGATCTCGGTGTCACCGACGACGCCGGCCATGACCTCGCCCTCACCGGCCGACTGCCGCGACAGGAACACTTCGAGCAGCCGCGACACCGAGGTGAACGGTTCCGTCGTCGTCGGGTCGACCCCCTCGGCCGCGAACGTCCGGAACTCGCTTGCCTCCTGGGCGACGTAGTTGTTCACGCGTGTGTCGACGTCGCGGAGCAACAGGTTGCGCGTCACCACGAACACCACCGCCAGCAACAGGAACGTGGTGAGCATGATCCAGGCAGTGATACGCCAACGCGCCGAGAGCGCGGGGCGCTGGCGCACACCCGCACTCTCGGCTGGATTCGGCCCGCTCGCTCCGCTCCCGGCGCCGGCTGGATTCGGCCCGCTCGCTCCGCTCCCGGCGCCGGTTGGATCCGTTGTCGCGTCGTCAGTCGTCCTGGCCGTCATCGATGTCATCGTCCCAGTCGTCGTTCTGGTCATCCCAGTCGTCCTTGTCGTCCCGGTCGTTGTCGTCCCAATCGTCACAGTCATCGTCACGATGAGCCGAGTTCGGGT
Organism: Gordonia sp. p3-SID1431; assembly: GCF_025143765.1. NCBI lineage: Bacteria > Bacillati > Actinomycetota > Actinomycetes > Mycobacteriales > Gordoniaceae > Gordonia > Gordonia sp. p3-SID1431. The sequence goes on along the minus strand of NZ_JAMBDT010000060.1, from coordinate 13,808 downwards.
CACACCAGTCGTCGTCATCGGAGCTCAGATTCGGTGGGACGGCCCGCTGCACCGGCGCGCCGGCCGGGATCTGGGGCACCGGGGCCGCCGGCGGCGGGGTCTGGGCCTGCGGCGACTGTGCCGGAGCAGTCTGTGCCTCCGGTGTCTGGGACGACACGTCCACGGATACGGCGTCGGAGGCCAGGTTCGGTTCGGGCGAGCGGATGAGGAAGAAGCTGGCGGTCACGACGGCAACCGCGAGCGCACCGAGGGCGATGGTGGCGAGTACTCGTGAGAAGTTCATGTCAACAACTCTGTCGGACGCCGGTGAGCCGTCCATGAGTCGAAGATGAAGGTTTTTTCATCTACGAACGGCGTGCACCGACGTCAGGAACTCGTCGATGCGTGGCCACGTCCGCTCCACCGCGGCAGACCCGGCGATCAATCCCAGATGGCTTGTCTCCACCGTGGTGAACTCGACGCGCGGCGCCCCGGAGAGCAGATCCACCCCGTGGTGGGCGGCGGCCCAGCTGACGATCGCGTCCCGGTGACTGCCGAACAGCGCCACCGGTACCGCGACCTCGCCGAGGTCGACGACCCGTCCGCCGAAGTCGAGCACCCCGTCGGCCAGTTCGCCGCGCATGATGAAGTTCTCCCACATCTGCTCGGACACCTTGCCCGGATAGCCGGGCATCGTCTCCTGAAACCGGTCGATGGCCTTCATCCGGGTCAGCGCGTCGGTGTCGTCGGCGTTGCGCAGGATGTAGCCCGGCTTCTTGAGTTCCCGCTGCCACGCCGTGCCCCGGTAGGCGAGGCGGACCAGCGGGGCCGGGATTCCGCCGAGCGCCCGCAGCGCCAGCCTCACCGGCGCGGTGCCGACCGGCTTCATCAGAGTCTTGACCAGCGGATAGGGCGGAACCTTGGAGTAGTCGAGAGGGGTCCCGACCGCGACGACCGACGCCACCGGCAGATCCGGGTTCGCAGCGGCGGTCAGCAGGCTGATGGTCCCTCCGATACTCCATGCGAGGAGATCGACCTCGGTGGCATCTCGTGCCACATCGGCGTCACTGTCATCGGCGCTGCCGTAGAAGTCCGCGACGGTCGCGGCGACGGCGCCGGGAACGATGTCGTCGAAGAAGTCGGCGAACCCGAGGTGTCGGTCGGCGCGGGTCATGTCGCCGAAGTCGAGCACGTACGGGACCCGGCCGGTCGACAGGAGGAACTGCACCACCGACAGGCCGTCGGCGAGGTCGTAACACGACGTGGACACCGCGAGCGGCGGGATCAGCAGCACCGGTCGCCGTCCAGTGCCCACGGCCGCGATCACCTCGTCGTCGGTGCCGTACCGCCGCAGCGTGCGGTGCGGTCCGTCGGCGATCACCGTGTGCGGCGTCTCGTGGGACTCGCCGATCTGTCCGCCGCGTGCCAGATGGACCAGCGTCGCGACGCCGTCGAAACCGCCCACCACTACCTCCCAGTCGTCGTCCGGGGACATTCAACACACTCCGCCCGGGTCACGCCCGGGCGGGGTGCGGCCGTTTGGTGCACGACACCCGCGGGTACCGGATCCGGCGAGGCGCCGATGCCGTAGTCGGCGCGTACAAGGAGGTACGGCCATGGCCGAAGAACTGAACGGCACCACGATCGCTTTCCTGGTCGCCTCGGAGGGCGCCGAGCAGATCGAACTCACCGAACCGTGGAAGTCCGTCGAAGCGTGTGGCGGCAAGCCCGTCCTGGTGTCCACCGAGTCCGGCACGGTGCAGGCGTTCAACCACCTCGACAAGGCCGACACCTTCCCCGTCGACACTGCCCTCGAAGACGCCCGGGTGATGGACTTCGACGCGCTGGTCCTGCCGGGCGGTGTCGCGAACCCGGATTTCCTGCGTACGTCGGAACCCGCGGTCCGCTTCGTGCGCGGCTTCTTCGACGCCGGCAAGCCGGTCGCGGCCATCTGCCACGCGCCCTGGACCCTGATCGAGGCCGACGTTGTCCGCGGCCGCACCCTCACGTCGTTCCCGAGTGTGCGCACCGATGTCATCAACGCCGGCGGCACCTGGGTCGACGAGGAGGTCGTGACGTGCCGCGACGGGGACAACGTGCTGATCACCAGCCGCAAGCCCGACGACCTCGCCGCCTTCAACGCCGCGATCGTCGCCGAGTTCGCGCGCACGAACGTCGCGAGCTGACCGCCCCGTTGGGAACGTCAGACGACTGACAACGGTGCGGATTCGCGACCGGTCAGGGTGAGCAACGCCTGCTCGCCCTGACCGGTGAGCAGAGCAGTGGCGGCCGCCGTCGACAGCGCTGACGCCAGCACTTCGGCCGGCAGCGGGAGATCGGAACCGATCGCCCGCGAGATGTCGAGACCGTGCACCGCGAGTTCGAAGGTCCGGGTGGGCAGATAGTCGGACAACATGATGCCACCGAACGGTGTCGTCAGGGGCCGATCGTCAGTTCCCGACAGGGCATCGACGGCCTGTGCCCGCCGCTCGCGGACGCCGGCGCGCGGGTCATCACCCAGTGCCAGCCCGGCGTCCACTCCTCGCTGCCGGACCGACGCGGGGTCGCCATAACCTCGGATCGACGCGAAATAAGTTGCTGTCGAGCCCAATTGGACATCACCACCGGGTTCGGCCAGGTAGGTGACGACCGTCGTCAGCGATCTGCTCGCGTGGCCGACCAGAGATCGCAGCGACCACTCGCCGAGACCCGGTCCGTCCCAGCGATCGTCGGCGATGAGTTCCACCAGCCGCGTCAGATGGTCGGCGCCGGCCGTGAAGTCGCTGATGGCGCCCGTCAGTGTTCCTTCTCCCATCTCACTCCTTCGGAGTACCGGCGGTCGTCGTCGACGTCCCGCTCGCGGTGGCGATCTTGCGGACACGATCGTAGAGAAGGGCGATGGTCGCGGCGAACACGATGACGCCGAGGATCTGCGCCCAGGTCCCGAATCCGTCGCCCACGATCGCCAGCGCCGAGTCGTCACCCGTGGCCGCCACGATCCCGGCGAAGACCACACCGAAGAGCGCCTCGCCGACGATGAGGCCGGTGGCGAGCAGGACACCCATCCGCTTCTTGTGTTCCACCGCGCCACCACTGCGTTCGGCCCACCGGTTGTAGAAGTGACCGATGAAGGCGCCGATCGGGATGACCAGGACGACCGACATCGGCAGGTACATGCCCATCCCGACCGCCAGCGGGGGCAGCCGGAAACGCCCTGCGCGACCGAGGAGTTCGTCGATCACGATCACCACGGCGCCGATCAGCGCACCGATTCCGACGAGTCCCCAGTTGAGGTCCGCTCCCAGGACGCCTTGCGCGAGGGTCGTCAGCAGCCCGGCCTGGGGTGCCGCAAGCGCGTCCTCGGTCGCACCGGGCGCGCCGACGAACCCGAAGGCCTCGTACATCAGCTGCAGGATCGGCGGGATCACGGCCGATCCGAACAGCACGCCGATGATCAGGGCCACCTGCTGTTTCCACGGTGTCGCCCCGACGAGCTGACCGGTCTTGAGGTCCTGCAGGTTGTCGTTGGAGATGGTCGCGACGCCGAAGACGACCGCGGCGGTGAACAGCGTGTAGGCGATGAGCGCGTCGGTCTGCGAGGCGTCCGCCGGCCCGAAGGTCAGCTTCACGAGCAGTGCGGCGATGAGAACCACCAGGATGCCCACGCCCGAGATGGGGCTGTTCGACGACCCGATCAGGCCCGCCATGTAGCCGCACACCGACGCGACGGCCAGTCCGATGACGAACACGAAGACGATGCTGACCACGATGATCCCGGTGGCACTACCCTCCAGAACCGTGTCGTGCACGAAATCCCACAACAGGATTCCGATCGGGATCAGCAGCACGAGGATGCTGCCGCCGACGATGTTGATCGGCATGTCCCGCTCGGTGATGTCGACCGTGACCCCCTCCCGGCGCGATCGCGAGGAGACCATGGCCGCCCGGATTCCGCGCACGATCGGCCCGATGACCTTGATCAGCGTCCAGACGGCCGCGATGGCGATCGCCCCGGCCCCGATGAGGCGCACGTCGTTGGCGAAGATCGAGCTGACGGCGTCGCCGAAATCCTCCCCCGCCGTGCGCCCCTGGGTCTCGATGGGGAGCAGTACGACATAGGAGATCACCACCCCGACGAGCATGGCGATGCCCACGGTGACCCCGACGAGATGGCCGATGCCGATCAGCGACATCGACAGCCCGGCACTGAACAATGTTCCGCCCGTGCCGATCCTGATCGTCGTCGAGATCGAATCGCTGAGGACCTGGAGTTTGGTGAGCAAGGCGAAACCGGCCGACGCGAGCGATCCGATGACGATCGTGCGCAGACCGGCCTTGTTCTCCGCGGCGCCGCCCGCGGAATCGCCGACCTTCAGCACCTCCGCTGCCGCAACGCCTTCCGGGTAGGGCAGGTCGGAGCCGGTGACCAGCGCGCGCCGCAGCGGGATCGAGTACATGACGCCGAGGATTCCGCCGATCGCGCAGACCGCCACCGTGATCCAGTACGGGAATCCCGTCCACCACCCGATGATGACCAGACCGGGAATGACGAAGATGATCGCCGACAGCGTGCCGGCGGCGGACGCGATGGTCTGGACGATGTTGTTCTCGACCACCGAGTGGTTGGCGAAGTACCGCAGGATGCTCATCGAGATGACGGCGGCCGGGATCGCGGTGGCGAACGTGAGGCCCACCTTGAGTCCGAGGTAGACGTTGGCGGCGGTGAAGACCAACGTGATGATGCCACCGAGGACGGCACCTCGGAGCGTCAGTTCTCGTAGATTCGCCGTGGCCGGAGGCGCACTCGCCATCTGGTCCTCCCAACAGTCGGGTCCTGCGACCGGTGGCCGGTCGGACGGTCGATCATCCGGGCATTCGTCGATCCACCTTAGGCCCGGGTGTCCACTCGCGCTGCGACTTCCCGTGCAGCCGGGGTCGGTAGGGCATCATCTACCCATGAGCGAAGGGAAGACGGAGCAGTCTGCCCGCACTCGTGCGCTGCTGATCGAGGCGGCCGAGAAACTGATCGCCCTGAACGGGGTCGCGGCCGTGTCCAGTCGCCAGATCAGCAAGGCAGCCGGTCAGGGCAACAACTATGCCGTCGGTCATCACTTCGGTTCCAAGGACGATCTCCTCCGCGCCACCCTGACCTCGCACAACGTCCCGATCGAGCGGCTACGCCAGAAGTGCCTGTCGGAGGTCGGCCCCGACCCCGGGGTCCGCGACTGGCTCCGCTGCCTCGTCGGGCCCGAGGTCGAGTACCTCGCACAGATCGGCGCGCCGAGCTACTTCGCCCGGTTCTTCGCCCAGGTGTCGAGTGACCCGTCCGCGACCGCCCTGCTCTACGAGGAGACCGCGCGATCGGAAGTCCTCGTGACGATCCTCGACCGGTTCTACGCCACCTTGCCGACCTTTCCCGACGACGTGCTCGAGGTGCGCAACAACCTGACGCGCCACACGATCGTGAACGCGCTCGCCGACATCGAGCGGGTCGCCGAGGCCGGCGGGACTCGAACTGCCCCGTGGCAGCACGAACGCGACCTCGTCGTCGACGCGCTGACCGGGATGTGGCTCGCGCCGGTCACCTCCCGGTGATCAGATGACCGTGCCGACATCGTGGGCGACGATCCGGTCGAGCGCGCGCTCGGCGACCGCCGCGATGGTCATCGACGGATTGCAGGCCGCGGTGGTGCCCGGCATGAGTGCGCCGTCGATGACGTAGAGCCCGGGCTGGTCGTGGACGCGTCCCTCGAGGTCGCACACCGCACCCATGTTGGCCCCGCCGAGCGCGTGCCAGGTCGAGGGGAACACCGCATTGGTGTCGGTCAGGATGGCGTCGGGTCCGGCGATCCGGCGTACGGTCCGGTCGATGTGCTTGGTCTGGATCTCCGAATCGCCCTCGTGTGGCCAGCGGACCACCGCTTCGGAGATCGCCGAGTCATAGGAGATGACGCCGCGGCCCGAGCTCACCCCGAAGCCGACCATCATCGTGGTGCCGGCGTACACGGGTAGCGGCGGCAGCGATGCCTGGATGACGGTGAACGCGCTCTTCGGATCACTCCAGTTGGGGCTGCCGAAGACCACCGGTCCGCCCTGTACCGACCCGAAGTCGATACTGGGGCTGGTCCAGGTGTAGATCCGGTCGGCGTTGGTGCCCCATCCGTGCCCCACTCCGTCGGGCAGGCCCGGCACGGTTCCGGTCGCGCGCGCCTTCACCAGCAGCTTGGTCGTGTTCACGCTGCCCGCCGACAGGATGAGCGTCCCAGCGATCAGTTCTTTGTGCTCCAACACTTTTCCGGACTCGTCGGTGCGTTCGATCTCGAGGGACCAGCGGCCGTCGGGTCGGCGGGCGACCTGCCGCACGGTGTGCAAAGTTCGGACTTGAACCCGCCCGGTCGCCTCGGCCTCGCGGATATAGGTGACGTCGACGCTGTGCTTGCCACCGTTGTTCACGCCGATGGCGCCGTCGCCGTTGGTGTAGGCGGGCTTCATCTCGCCACGCAGTTCGGCCGCGGCATACCCCCAGTCGATCGGCATCGGGATCTTCTGTAGCGGAAGCCCCTCGGCCCGAACCCGTTTCGCGAACTGTCGCGGTGCCAGGTATTGCGGGGAACGCACCACCGCGTCGGGCGCCACCGCGACCTTCAGCATCCGCGCGACCCGCGGGTAGTGCACGCGGTTCATCAGTTGCCAGTCGAGTGCGTTCGGGAAGTGCGCGTTGAACACCGCCTCGCTCGGTTGCAGTGTCATGCCCTGGTAGACCAGGGAACCACCGCCGAGGCCGGCCGGGCAGAGTGCGGTCATGTTGACGCCGGCGACCGACTCGAACAGTCCCACATAGGGTTCGACGCTCAGCGGTTTGCCGAACAGGTTCGGGGTCGACTCGTGCCACAGCATCCGCTTGTCCGGACTCGACGCACGCGGGAAGGTCTCCGAGTTCGGACCCGTCGGCCACCGCCGGCCCCGCTCGAGCAACAGGACCGGCACGCCTGCCTGCGCGAGTCGGAGGGCCGCGACGCCACCGCCGAATCCCGAGCCGACGATCACCACCCGATGCTCTTCGTGTGTCCGCCGGATGCGTCGCGACGGATCGCCCGAGGCCGGTCCGGCTGCGGTGACGGCCGCGGCCGCCGAACCCGCCGCGGTCATCGCCGCCGCTCGCAGGAAGGTACGTCTCGTCGGTGATACCCCGGTCATGGTTCTCCTGTCGTTCGGCGCGCGAGATGGCGCCGGGCGCTTGGCGATTCGGCAGCTCGAGAGACGGTGGAGAACTTGGTCGCGGGTCGAGGACTCCGCGCGGGACGGACCGGGGGCGTGGCCGTCGCGACACAGGATTTGCCATGGACGACCCGTGTGTCAAGGGCCACTTCGGTGACCAGTGGTGATCGGGGACATTGCCGATGCAACCCTTGACAAGCCCTTCAGTCATGTGACTGAATCGTCGCGGGCGTGGGTAGGGCCGCGATCGGTGTACGGCCGATGCGCGGGCGTGAGTGCGGCGCGCCGCGCTCACGTGGACCTGGTCGGGATCGTGGCCGAGTGCCGAAGAACGAAGAGAGGACGGGGAGTTCACCGAGCAGGCGGCAACGGAACGCTAGGATGACGCGACCATTTGTCGCGGGGCGGGGAGTTGCATGTCTGATCATCTGCAGGGCAAGACCATCATCATCACCGGTGCCGGAGGCGGTTTCGGCAAGGAGATCGCGGAGATGTGCGCGGCGCAGGGCGCTCACATCGTCGGTGTGGACATCGACGCCGACGGGCTCACCGCGGTCGTCGACGGCATCACCGCCACCGGCGGATCGGCTGTCGCACATGTCGCCGACGTCACCGACATGAACCAGATGAAGGGTGCCGCGGCGTCGGCCGTCGACCGGTTCGGCGCGATCGACGTGATCGTCAACAACGCCGGGGTGATGCCGCTGGCGTTCTTCGCCGACCACGAGCGGGCCTGGGAGAAGTGGCACCGGGCGATCGACATCAACATCAAGGGCGTCGTGAACGGCATCTCGGCGGTGTACGACCAGATGATCGCGCAGGGCCGGGGTCAGGTGGTCAACATCGCGTCGATCTACGGCAACGGCGGCTTCGAGGGCTCGGGTGTCTACAGCGCGACCAAGGCCGCGGTGACGATGCTGTCGGACTCGTTACGCATCGAGGCCAAGGGCAAGATCAAGGTGACGACGGTGAAACCGACCGGCGTGGCGGGCACCAACCTGGCGAGCTGGATCGTCAACGACCGCGCGATCCGCGGGATCGTCGGGCAACGTGCGGCGTCGTACCGCGAGCACATCACGGAGCTGATGCAGGGCACGCTGCCCGACGAACTCGTCGATGTCGACTCGGTGAAGTACTGGCTCATCACCCCGGCGGATCTCGCCCGGGCGGTCCTTCATGTCATCGATCAGCCGTGGGGGATCAGCCTGTCCGACGTGACGGTCAGGGCCAGCGGCGAGGACTACCTGTACTGAGAACTGCGTACCGGGCGAGAGTGGTACCGGTCTAGCCGGGCCGGCCCGGCCGTCGGCGCTCACCGCGGTACTTGCGGTGGTACTCGTCGTAGAGGTCCGAGTTCTTCTCGCGCTCGAGCTTGTTGATCAGATCGGGATCGAGACCGTGCTGGACGAGCCGGTGGCGTCGGTAGACGCGGTTCAACGCGATCGAGAAGAAGAGGTAGGCCAGCAGGATCGGCATCGTCATCGTGATCCGGACGCCCCAATCGGCCGGGACGAACAGCATCGGGGTCAGCACGATGATGCACGGCACCGCCCAGCGGACCACCATGCGTACCGACGCACCCGGGCCGGCCAGGTCGTTGGTCACCCAGCCGAGCATCGACTTCGGCAGACGGGCCCCATAGGCGTACTTCACGTACTCCCAGGCATTCGGCTTGGTGCGCTGTACGGAGGTCACCTGTCGATCGTGCACCACGTGCGCGAGTTGTCCCACGTCGCCTCCCCCACCTCGGCTGGGTAACCTGACCGGCATGGGTTCGGAGATGACCGCGTCGGCCGGCGACCCCACCGGCCGGGATTCGATCAGCGGCCTCGAGGCCGAACTCACCGATTTCTGGCGACGTGGCCGGGTGCGCACCCGATTGCGTGCCCGCGCCATCGACCCGCGACTGGACCCGTCGTGCTACCCGCTGATCACCGTGCTGGCCCGGCACAATTCGATGCCCATGTCGGATCTGGTCACCGCCGTCGGCATGGAGAAGTCGACCGTGACGCGTCAGATCGACGCGATCGTGCGGCTCGGGCTCGCCGAGCGCCATCCGGACCCGCGCGATGCCCGCGCCCGCGTGGTCACCCTCACGGATCACGGTCGCGAACGCATCGACGCCGTGCTCGCCTCGGCGGTCGCCGATTGGCGTGCACGGCTGGCCCAGTGGGACCCCGACGACATCCGGACGCTCACGTACCTGCTGCACCGTCTCACCGAGGCCACCAACGACCCGGAGGCCGGCGAGGGTGCTCGTTGACGGGCGTGGCACCGTCGGCGATCCTTGGCCGGTGACTCAGGACGAAGGACTACTGCCCCTCGAGGGCATCACCGTGGTGGCGCTCGAGCAGGCCGTCGCCGCACCGCTGGCCACCCGACACCTCGCCGACCTCGGCGCGCGGATCATCAAGGTGGAACGGGTCGGTGACGGTGACTTCGCGAGGCACTACGACGCGGCGGTGCGCGGCGAAGTCGGTTCTCACTTCGTGTGGCTCAACCGCGGCAAGGAGTCGGTCGCACTCGACCTCAAGACCGAGAGCGGTCGCGACGCCCTCCGAACCCTGATCGCGGGGGCCGACGTCTTCGTCCAGAACCTCGCCCCCGGCGCGGCCGCCCGGCTCGGACTGGCCGCCGACGATCTGCGGGAGGACCACCCGGAACTCGTGGTCGTCGACATGTCCGGGTACGGCGACGCCGGCCCGTATCGCGACCGCAAGGCCTACGACATGCTGGTCCAGGCCGAGGCCGGACTGATCTCGGTGACCGGGACGCCCGACGAGATGTCGAAGACGGGCATCCCGACCTCGGACATCGCAGCCGGTATGTACGCACTGACCTCCGTACTGTCGGCGCTGTTCCGACGCGCCACCACCGGAGTAGGCGCGCGGGTCTCCGTGGCGATGTTCGACGCCACGGTCGAATGGATGGGCCACCCGATGTACATGCGCCTGTACGGCGGCCGACAGATCGCCCGCGCCGGGCTCGGACATGCGGCCATCGTGCCCTACGACAAGTACCCGACCGCCGACGGCGACATCCTCATCGGGGTCCAGAACGACCGCGGCTGGGACACGCTCACCCGCGTGGCCCTCGACCGCCCGGATCTGGCCGACGACCCCCGCTATCGCACCAACATCGAGCGGGTCTCCCGGCGAGCCGAGGTCGACGCCGCGATCGGCGCGGAGACCAAACGCTTCACCACCGATGAGCTCGACCGTCGCCTCGCCGACGCGGGCATTCCCGCCGCCGAGATCCGAGACCTCGAAGGCGTCGTCGCGCATCCGCAGCTGAGTGAGCGCGACCGCTGGCGAGAGGTGGACACCGAGGTCGGCCCGGTACGAGCGCTCCTGCCGCCGCTGACGTTCGACGACGTCGAACTCGCGATGGGCCCGGTGCCGGCGCTCGGGCAGCACACCGAGGCGGTGCTGCGGGAATTCGGGATCGGCGTCCCGCCGACGTCGTCAGCGTAGGATCGGCGCAACGGACCTGCAGCCCTCGGGTCCCGTTGTTCATGCACGGATACGACGACCTCTCGGAGGCGATATGTCCGACGATCCTCTGTTCACCACCCGGGATTCGGGAGCACCCGCCGGGAGTGACGAACACTCCCTGACGGTCGGCGCCGGCGGCCCGATCGTCCTGCACGATCACTACCTGATCGAGCAGATGGCCCAGTTCAATCGCGAGCGCATCCCCGAGCGCCAGCCGCATGCCAAGGGCAGTGGCGCATTCGGCACATTCGAGACGACACAGGATGTCTCGGCCTACACCTGCGCCGCACTGTTCCAGCCGGGCGTGAAAACCGAGATGGTGGCCCGATTCTCGACCGTCGCGGGCGAGCGCGGCAGCCCCGATACCTGGCGCGACCCGCGCGGTTTCGCGCTCAAGTTCTACACCGAAGAAGGCATCTACGACATGGTCGGCAACAACACGCCGGTCTTCTTCGTCAAGGACCCGATGAAGTTCCAGCACTTCATCCGTTCGCAGAAACGCCGCCAGGACAACAACCTTCGCGACCACGACATGCAGTGGGACTTCTGGACGCTCTCGCCGGAGTCGGCGCACCAGGTCACCTGGCTGATGGGCGACCGCGGAATCCCGAAAACCTGGCGCCACATGAACGGGTACAGCTCGCACACCTACCTGTGGGTCAATGCCGAAGGTGTCAAGCACTGGGTCAAGTACCATTTCAAGACCGACCAGGGCGTCGAGAACCTCACCCAGCACGAGGCCGACCAGATGGCTTCTGCGGACACCGATTTCCACACCCGCGACCTGTTCGAGAACATCGCGGCGGGCAACCATCCCAGCTGGACGCTCAAGGTGCAGCTGATGCCGTTCGACGATGCGGTCAGCTACCGCTTCAACCCGTTCGATCTCACCAAGGTGTGGCCGCACAGCGACTATCCGCTGATCGAGGTCGGCACGATGACCCTGCACACCAATCCGGTCGATCACCACACGCAGATCGAGCAGGCCGCGTTCGAGCCGAACAACGTCGTGCCGGGTATCGGATTCAGCCCCGACCGCATGCTGCTCGCGCGCGTGTTCTCCTATGCCGACGCCCATCGCCACCGGATCGGCGGCAACTACAAGCAGATCCCGGTGAACGCGCCGAAGAACGAAGTGCATTCGTACTCGAAGGACGGGGCGATGCGCATCCACAACGTCCCCGACCCGGTCTACGCACCCAACTCCAAGGGCGGCCCGTCGGCGCTGTATCCCGGCCAGGGCGAACCGCAGTGGGCGGCGAACGGGGAGATCCTGCGCAGCGCATATGTCGACCATCCCGAGGACGACGACTGGGGTCAGGCGGGGACGATGGTCCGGGAGGTCTTCGACGACGAGCAGCGTGAACGCTTCGTGGACAACGTCGTCGGGCATCTCCTCAACGGCGTCTCCGAACCGATCCTCCAGCGGGCGTTCGAATACTGGCATCGCGTCGACCCCGACATCGGTGCGCGGATCAAGTCCGGGGTGACCGAGAAGCAGGACGAGTCCGACCCCAAGAAGGACGATCAGGCCAACCCGGCCCGCTCGTCGATGCAGGAGAAGGCGAAGGCCGAGAAGGCCTGATCCCCTTTTCTCGCCGAACCCGTGGAACGCGCCCTCTGGTGAGGGCGCGTTCTGCGTCGGTACCACTAGGCTCGACGGCGTGAGTGTGCGCGCAGGCATCGTGGTCACCGGAACCGAAGTCCTGACCGGCCGGATCGCCGACCAGAACGGGCCCTGGGTGTCGGAGGAACTCCTCGAACTCGGGGTGGACGTCGCCCACATCACGATCTGCGGCGACCGGCACGCCGACCTCACCGCGCAGTTGCGCTTCCTCGCCGAGCACCAGGTTGATCTGATCGTCACCAGCGGCGGGCTCGGCCCCACCGCCGACGACCTCACCGTCGCCACCGTCGCAGAGTTCTGCGGCCGCGAACTGCTCCTCGATCCCGGACTCGAGGAGCACATCGCCGCGATCATCCAGCGTTGGCGCGGGATCGGATTCGACGTCGAGTCCGGTCCGACGAGGGCGGGTATCCGCAAGCAGGCCCTGGTGCCGGTCGGGGCGGTCCCGGTACCACCGACCGGCACCGCACCGGGTGTCGTGATCCCCGCTGCCGCCGGCGTGCCGACGATCGTCGTCCTGCCCGGCCCGCCCTCGGAGCTCCAGGCGATGTGGCCGACCGCGATCGCCACGGCTGCCGTCGCCGACGTCCTGTCCCGCGCCGACGACCTCCGTCAGGCGACCATCCGCGCCTACGGTCTCCTCGAAGCGGAGCTCGCCGAGACGCTGCGAACGGCGGAGACCGCGATCCCCGCCTTCGGGCAACTCGAGATCACCACCTGCCTGCGACGAGGCGAACTCGACATGGTGACCCGGTTCGCGGCCGCCGACGTGAAGGTCTACGACGCCCTACTCGACCTCCTCGTCGAACATCATGGGCGACAGATCTTCTCGACCGACGGTTCCACGATCGACGATCTGCTGGTCGCAGCGTTGGACGGGAGGCTGATCGCGACCGCCGAATCGTGCACCGGCGGACTCGTCGCGGCGCGGCTCACCGACCGGCCCGGCTCGTCGGCCTATGTGATGGGCGGCGTGGTCTCTTATTCCAACGACGCCAAGTCGGATCTGCTCGACGTCCCGGCCGAGCTCATCGCCACGCACGGAGCCGTCAGCGAGGAGGTCGCCGCCGCGATGGCCGAAGGCGCGCTCGCACGGTTCGGTACCGACGTCGCGGTGTCGACCACCGGAGTGGCCGGCCCGGGTGGCGGCACAGAGACGAAACCCGTCGGCACCGTGTGCTTCGGTGTGGCTCTTCGAGACCGGCCCACGGTGACCGTGACCCGCAAGTTCCCCGGTGACCGCGAGCGTGTCCGGTCGCTGACCACCACTGCCGCACTGCATCTCGTCGTGCGAGCGCTGACCTCGGGCACTTCCTGACGCTCCATTGCTCCCTGAGGAGCGCAAGCGACGAGCCCTTCTACTGCTCCCTGAGGAGCGAGCTTGCGAGCGACGAGCCCTTCTACTGCTCCCTGAGGAGCGAGCTTGCGAGCGACGAGCCCTTCTACTGCTCCCTGAGGAGCGAGCTTGCGAGCGTCACGAAGGGTCTTGG
>NZ_JAMBDT010000006.1:0-85853 GCF_025143765.1 Gordonia sp. p3-SID1431 | reverse complement strand
GGGGGGGGCGTCGTCGTGCGTGGGCGCACCCTGCTCTGAGGTCCACGCTGAAAACCGCCCTCCAGAGGGGCCCCAACGCCCTACAGTCCGCCACGCCTGTATGGAGCGTGGTTTCCAGCGGACGACCGACCCCACAGATATCAACTGTCACACAAATCCCACGTGTCACAGCGTGGCGTGCGGACAGGCCTCGCTGTGGCGTGTAAGAAACTCCTGAGGCGTTTGATACTCATGAGGCACGTGTGACTGACGGGGAATCGGTCACGACGCTGCGGGCGCCGGCGTACAGGGGCGAAGGAGTTCTGGAGAGTGATGCGGCGAAACAGTGGTACAGGCAGGGTCGACGCGCGACCGGCTGACGCAGGACAGGGTGACGCGCGCCCGGCCGGTCGTCGGGCGACCCTTCGCCCGGTGACGGCGGCCGTGGTCGCGCTGGCGACCGCCGCGGTGCTCGTCATCGGCAACGGTCTCGCCGGCGCCGAGCCCGCTCCGGCCCCGCCCGCGCCGCCGGCGTCGCCGAGCGCTCCGGCGCCCGCGCCACCGAGCTCGCGCGCCCCGGTCGCCCCGGCGTCGGTGCCGGCCGCCCAGCCGGCGAGGGTGACGAACACCTACTGGTACACCGACCGGCGGGTGGCCCTGTGGGTCTACTCGCCGGCGATGAACACCAACATCCAGGTGCAGATCCTGCTGGCCCGTGACTGGCACGCGAAGCCGAAGGAGAAGTTCCCGCAGCTGACGATGCTCGACGGCCTGCGCGCGCAGGACGATCAGAGCGGCTGGATCATCAACACCAAGATCGTCGACTTCTACAAGGACAAGAACGTCAACGTCATCCTGCCGATCGGTGGTGAGTCGAGCTTCTACACCGACTGGAAGGAACCCGACCGCGGGAAGAACTACAAGTGGGAGACGTTCCTCATGCGGGAACTGCCGCCCATCTTGGAGAACGATTGGCGCTCCACGGACGTCCGCGGCATCGAGGGACTCTCGATGGGTGGATCCGCGGCGATGATGCTGGCCGCGCGCAATCCCGGCTTCTACAAGTTCGCGGCGTCGTTCTCGGGGATCCTGCAGCTGAGCTCGTTCGGCATGCCGCAGGCCATCCAGTTCGCGGTGCGCGACGGTGGCGGCTACGACTCGATGAAGATGTTCGGTCCGCCGTCCGATCCGGCGTGGAAAGAGCACGACCCCTATCTGATGGTCGACAAACTGCAGGGCACGAGCCTGTACGTCTCCTCGGGCAACGGCATGGTCGGCCCGCACGACAAGCCGTCGGACATCCCGATGCTCGCGACCAACTATTCCGGCGTCGGACTCGAGATGCTGAGCCGCGTGACCTCGCAACAGTTCGCGATCCAGTTGAATCGCAAGGGGATTCCGGGCCAGGCGAACTACCGGCCGTCGGGCACCCACACCTGGCCGTACTGGGAGTTCGAGATGATGCAGGCGTGGCCGCAGGCCGCCGCGGCCCTCGGACTGTCGCGCGACGCGGTCGCATGCCGCGTCGACGGCGCCTTCCGCAAGGTCTGGGACGCCAACAAGGCGACGCTCGGGGGCTGCCTCACCCCGTCGTACCCGGTTGCCGGTGGCAAGGCACAGGACTTCGCCGGCGGACGCATGTTCACCGGCCCGAAGGGTCCGAAGATCGTCACCGGCGCGATCGGTGGCGCCTACGTCGCTGCCGGTGGACCGAGCGGACGTCTCGGCAAGCCGACGACCGACGAACTCCCGACCCGCGACGGCAAGGGCCGCGTCAACCACTTCGAGCATGGCCGGATCACCTGGACGGCGAAGGACGGCACCAAGGTCCTGAAGTGACGGTCAGAAGGAGGGGACGGGGCGCCGACGGTGCCCCAACCTCGACCCCACGTGTGTACGGCCTGAAACTTCGCTGAGGAATCGGACCGTTACCGCAGGTGGTGCTGGTGCGGCGGCCGGAACGGCCTCGCGCGGACGGTAGCCTGACGTGGTGTGCGATGCAGGGTGCCCCTGCGTTGCGATCGGCCGCAGGCCGGACGTGAGTGTCGCCGGACGAGACCGTCCGGCGGTGCGTTGATCTCGACCCGAAAGGTTCGGCAGGAAGTGGCGATGACAACGAAGTGTGTGCGGCTGGTGCTGGCCGTGACGGGCCTCGCTCTCGCGCTCGGGTCCGTGTCGGCCTGCGCCGATGACTCGACGGCGAGTGCGCCGATCACCAACAACCCGGTCACGACGACGTCGCTGTACTCGGCCGCTCCGTCGACGAGCGCGTCGCAGGGGTCCACATCCGAGGAGACCACCCCGTCCACGCCCGGCGGCACGTCGGACCTGCCGGCGACCGAACCGAACCCCAGTACGAAGGTCCCGGCCAGCTTCCCCGGACCCAGCGGCCAGCCGCTCGACGACAAGGCCCGCGCGTATCTCGCCGCGTTGAAGCAGCAGGACGTCACGTTCATGGGTGACAACGACAATTCAGTGGCCCTGACGATGGCGAAGTACGTCTGTGGAGCCAAGCAGAAGGGCACCGACCCGAGCATGGTGAAGGCCTTCGTCACCGCCTCCGTGGGTCCGGGGGCGGACAACGTCGAGGAAGCGAACTCGAAGGCCGACAAGGTCATCCGCGCGGCCGAACAGCACTACTGCTGACGTGGCCGCTCGACGCAACGCCGCGGGCCGCACCCGGAAGGGTCCCGTCCGGCGGCTCGGCGCCTTCGCGCTGCTCCTCCTCGCGCTCGCGGTCATCGCGATCGTGCTCATCGTCGTGCTGGTCCTGGTGTGGCTGGCTCCGGGACCCGCGCCGATCGGCCCCGGCGGGCCGTCGACGACCCCGCCGTCGAAAGAACGGCCGGATGCACAGCCGGCGGACTGCCCGGACGTCCTGACCGTCGTCGTGCCCGGGACCTGGGAGTCGAGCGCCGACGACGATCCGTACGCGCCGTCGGCGAATCCGAACTCGTTGATGCTGCGCGTGTCGCGTGCCCTCTCGAATGACTTCGACTCGTCCCGCAGCGAGATCTACACCGTTCCCTACACGGCGCAGTTCCGGAATCCGACCAACCTCGCCGACCGGCAGGCCGACTACAACGTGTCACGCACGCAGGGCTACAAGCGTGCGGCGGGCAAGATCATCTCCACCAACGAACGCTGCCCGCTGACGAGCTACGTGATCATGGGATTCAGTCAGGGTGCGGTCATCGCCGGCGATCTGGCCAGCAACATCGGCAACGGCCGGGGCGTGCTCGAGGACGGTGACCAGGATCTCGTGCTGGGCGTCGGGCTGATCGCCGACGGTCGGCGCCAACCTGGTGAGCAGAACGACATCGAGCCGAGCCCGAACGGCGTGGGTGCCGAGATCGCGCTCGGTGGCATGGGCAACCTCGTTCCCGGCATCTCCATGACCGGCCCGCGCACCGGCGGTTTCGGCGATCTCCGCGACCGGGTTCAATCCATCTGCGCCCCGGGCGATCTCATCTGTGACTCGCCGACGATCGTCAACCCGCTGGCGGCGGTGTCGAAGCTGACGAACGCGGCGTCGAATCCCGTCCACGCGATGTACGCGACCACCCGCTACTGGGAGAACGACGGTCAGACCGCGACCCAGTGGATGTACGACTGGTCCAAGGATCTCATCGAGGGCGCACCCCAGCCGAAGCACAACTGACCGGCAACCTGCCGGTCACGGCTGGCCGGATAGAAGCGTCTCCAGACGCGACTCACCCGACCGCCCGCATCGTCGAACTAACCGGCCGGTAACCTCTTCTCGCGGCTGCGGCCGATTCGTTTGGCGGCGCCGTCACGCTGCATTAACGTGTTGGGCTGGCCCGAGGAACACCGCAGTGCGCCGCAGACGCCGCACGCGACCTCACCAGCCGGCGATCACGATGAGAGGACAGCGATGACGCAACCCCCGAGCGATGCCGGTGCCACCTCGGCCGGATTGCGGAAGTTCCGCTTCGGCGCGGGTGGTGAGGGCAACAAGGACGAGGGCGGTGCCCGCAAGTTCGTCAAGCTGGCGCAGACGGCCGAGGAATACGGCTACGACACCTTCGCGGTGCCCGACCACCTCGGCAACCAGGTCGGTCCGCTCGCGGCCCTCGGCGCGCTGACGCAGGCCACCAGCACGATCCGCCTCGCGACCTCGGTGCTGGCCAACGGCTGGCGTCATCCCGCCCTCCTCGCCAAGGAGGCCAACACGATCGACGTCCTGAGCAGGGGACGACTCGAGTTGGGCATCGGCGCCGGGTGGATGAAAGAGGAGTTCGACAAGGCCGGCATCGAATTCGAGTCGCCCGGCGTCCGGATCCGTCGCCTCGACGAGGCGCTGACCGTCCTCGACGGCCTGATGCGCGGGGAGACGGTGAACTTCGACGGCGAGTTCTATCAGATCAACGGCCTCGAGGGCAGTCCACGGCCGCGGCAGGGACCGCGTCCGCCGATCGCCGTCGGCGGCGGTGGACCCAAGATGCTCGCCCTGGCCGCCAAGCACGCCGACATCATCTCCGTCGCGCCCGGCACCACCACCGACGGCAAGATGAAGCTGTCCGACATGACCATCGAGAAGACCGCCGAGCGTGTCGACCGGATCCGGCAGGTCGCCGGCGACCGGTTCGACGAGCTCGAACTGAACTGGACGATCGCTGTCATCGTCATCACCGACGATCGGGTCGCCACCGCCGAGATGGCGCTGAAGGCGCTCGAACAGGGCTATCCGCCCAACATCGCGCACGACACCGAGTTCACCGTCGACGACGTGCTGACCTCGCCGTACATCGCGATCGGGAGCTTCGACGAGATCGCCGACCAGATCCGGGAGGTGCGCCGCCGCACCACCATGTCCTACGTAGGGGTGTTCCCCACGCAGATGGATGCTTTTGCGCCCGTGCTGGCGCAATTGAAGGGGGAGTAGGATGGCCGACGGTCTCGCGAGTCAACAGCGAGGTGACGGGGCGGTGAACCCGGGGGCGCGCGTCGAAGGGCGACGCGCGCTCATGCGAAGCCGAGCATGACGAACGCGAGTTTTTTCGTTGGGTAACTGGACGTGCGCTACCGTATCCCGCGGTCGGCACAGGACGTGGACAGCAGGACTGCGTGGTGGTGTCGTCAAGACCTCGCCGGAGAACTGCGCCCGCGTGGGGGAGTCCACGAGGGGGCACAGGAGTAATGAATGCTGAGTACTGAACTCGAAGACTTTCTCGATGAGACCGGGAACATCTCTTTCACCGAGGAAGCGACCCTGGTCGACTATGTCGAGCAGAACGTCCGCGAACAGGCCGACACACTGGCCTACCGGTTCATCGACTACAGCCGCGAACGCGATGGCGAGCCCCAGGATCTGACGTGGGCGCAGTTCGGCAAGCGACTCCGCGCCGTTGCAGCACGTCTGCAGCAGGTCACCAAGCCGGGCGACCGCGTGGCGATCCTCGCGCCGCAGTCGCTGGAGTACGTGATCGGGTTCTTCGCGGCGCTCTACGCCAGCAACGTCGCCGTCCCGCTGTTCTCTCCGGACGAGCCCGGACACACCGACCGACTGCACGCGGTCCTCGACGACTGCAAGCCGACCGCGATCCTCACCTCGACGAAGTCCGCCGAGGCGGTGCGTGACTTCTTCGCGCCGCTGCCGGCCAAGGAGCGTCCGCGCGTCATCGCCGTCGACGCCGTCCCGGATTCGGTCGGGTCGAGCTGGGTGGCACCGGTCGCCGGTCAGGACCACAACAAGGACACCGTCGCCTACCTGCAGTACACCTCGGGTTCGACGCGCGTCCCGGCCGGTGTGGAGATCACCTATCAGGCGGTCGCCGCGAACGTGCTGCAGATCTCCGACACCATCGGCATCGATCGCGAGGCCCGCGGCGTCACCTGGCTGCCGATGTTCCACGACATGGGTCTGCTCACCGTGATCCTGCCCGCGCTCGGCGGCCGCTACATCACGATCATGAGCCCGCAGGCATTCGTGCGCCGTCCCGGTCGCTGGATCAAGGAGCTCGCCGCCGCCGCCGACGGCGCGGAGACCTTCGCCGCGGCTCCCAACTTCGCCTTCGAGCACGCCGCCGCGCGCGGTCTGCCGAAGGAGGGCGAGGAGCTCGACCTCTCCAACGTCATCGGTCTGATCAACGGGTCGGAGCCGGTCACGGTCAGCTCGATGAAGAAGTTCAACGAGGCGTTCGCGCCGTACGGGCTGCCGAAGACGGCGATCAAGCCCTGTTACGGCATGGCCGAGGCCACGCTGTTCGTGTCCGCGACGCAGCGCGAGAACGAGGCGAAGGTCGTCTATGTCGACCGCGACGACCTCAACGCCGGCAGTTTCACCCTCGTCGAGTCCGACGCGCCCAACGCGGTCGCGCAGGTGTCGTGTGGTCAGGTCGCGGTGAGCCAGTGGGCCACCATCGTCGACACCGAGACGGCGACCGAACAGCCCGACGGCCATGTCGGGGAGATCTGGTTGCACGGTCTGAACATCGGCGCCGGCTACTGGAACAAGCCGGAGGAGACCGAGGAGACATTCCACAACAAGCTGGTCACCCCGCTCCCGGAGAACAGTCACGCCGAGGGTGCGCCCGCGGACGCGATCTGGATGCGCACCGGCGACTTCGGGGTCTGGCTCGACGGTGAGCTCTACATCACCGGGCGAGTCAAGGACCTGGTGATCGTCGACGGCCGCAACCACTACCCGCAGGACCTCGAGTACAGCGCGCAGGAAGCCAGCGACGCGCTGCGCCCCGGCTTCGTCGCCGCGTTCTCGGTGCCGGCCAATCAGTTGCCGGGCGAGGTGTTCGAGTTCGCCGGCAGCGGCTTGAAGCCCGACACCGACGACGCGTCCGAGCAGTTGGTCATCGTCGCCGAGCGCGGACCCGGCCGCAAGGCCGACCCGCAGGAGGTCGCCGACACCGTGCGTGCCGCGGTGGCCCAGCGTCATGGCGTGATGGTCCGTGACGTCCTGCTGGTCCCGGCCGGCTCGATCCCGCGCACGTCGTCGGGCAAGATCGCGCGGCGCGCGACCCGTGCGGCCTACATCGACGGCAGTCTCCGGGGCGGCTACAAGCAGACGGCGTTCCCGGACGCCGAGTAGCGAATCTGCGGACCCGGGCGGGGTGAGTGCGTCGAGTTGCCGCGCCCGGACACCCCGCGGGCTGATAATGCACCCGGCACCAGTTCAGGTGCCCCGAGATCAGTAGTCTGGAAGCGATGTCTGAACTGAATACCGACGAGGCCCGCAGTATCGATTCCGCCGCGGCCGGCACCGACGGCGAGACCGCCGGTGACCTCACTGTCGACCAGCTTCGTGATTGGCTGCGCGAGTGGGTGTCACAGGCGACCGGGCTCCCCGTCGAGCAGATCGCCGTCGACCGTCCCATGGAGGAGCTCGGTCTCTCGTCCCGCGACGCCGTGGCGCTCGCCGCCGACGTCGAGGACAAGACCGGGGTGATCCTCACCGCGACGGTCGTCTACAACCATCCGACGATCGCCACGCTCGCGCAGCGCATCATCGAGGGCGACCCCGACGAGGGCGCCGACGGCGACGCGGACACCTTCTGGCGGCGCGAGCGCACCGCGGACGACGACATCGCGATCGTCGGGCTGTCGACCCGGTTCCCGAAGTCGGGCACGACGCCCGAGTCGACGTGGGACGCGCTCATCGCCGGCGTCGACGGTGTCTCGGACCTGCCCGCGGATCGGTGGTCGGAGTTCCGGTCCGATCCCCGGCTCGTCGAGATCCTCGACGCGGCCAACACCAAGGGCGGCTACCTCGACGACGTCCGCACCTTCGACGCCGACTTCTTCCAGATGAGCCCGCGCGAGGTCGAGATGGTCGACCCGCAGCAGCGTCTCGCGCTCGAGCTGACCTGGGAGGCACTCGAGCACGCGCACATCCCGCCGAGCGATCTCAAGGGCGCTCCGGTCGGTGTGTTCATCGGCTCCTCCACGAACGACTACCAGCTGCTGGCGACCCTCGGCCTGAGCGAGGGCGCCGAGGACACCGCCGCGTATGCGCTGACCGGCACCTCCACCGCGATCGTCGCGAACCGGGTGTCCTACTTCTACGACTTCCGCGGACCGTCGATCGCCCTCGACACCGCGTGCTCGTCGTCGCTGGTGGCCGTCCATCAGGCCGTCCGCAGCCTGCGGACCGGCGAATCCGACCTCGCGCTGGCCGGCGGCGTCAACCTGATCATCAACCCGGCGGCGACGCTCGGTTTCGACAAGATCGGCGCCCAGGCGGCGGACGGACACGTGAAGGCGTTCTCCGCCGACGCGGACGGATTCATCCGCGCCGAGGGCGGCGGACTGTTCGTCCTGAAGCGACTGTCCGACGCGCGTCGTGACGGCGACGACGTCCTCGCGGTCATCGCGGGCTCGGCGGTCAACAGCGACGGTCGCTCGAACGGCCTGCCGGCCCCGAACCCCGAGGCGCAGGTCGACGTCCTGCGGGACGCCTATGCCGACGCCGCGATCGATCCGCGCACCGTCGACTACGTGGAGGCCCACGGCACCGGGACCATCCTCGGCGATCCCATCGAGGCCGACGCCCTGGGCCGCGTGGTCGGTCGCGGACGCCTCCCCGGCTCGCCGATGCTGCTCGGGTCGGTCAAGACGAACTACGGCCACATGGAGTCGGCCGCGGGCGCGGGTGCGCTGGCCAAGGTCGTCCTCGCGATGCAGCACGGCACCATCCCGGCGTCGCTGAACTACAGCGGCCCCAACCCGTACATCCAGTTCGACGCCAACAATCTCAAGGTCATCCCGGAGGCCACCGAGTGGCCGCGCTATTCCGGTCATGCCGTCGCCGGTGTCTCCGGATTCGGTTTCGGCGGCACCAACGCGCACGTCGTCGTCCGCGAGGTGCGGCCCGAGGATCTCGCGCCGGAGTCCGCGCCCGCAGGCGATGCGGGCGCATCCGAGTTGCCGGCGTCGGCGTCGCTGCCGGGAGAGCCTGACCGTTCCCCGCTGGTTGAGCCTGTCGAAACCGATGATGAGTTCCTCACCGAGGCCGAGCGCGCCGTGCTCGCCGCGCAGGCGAAGAACATCGATCCGGTGATCGAGGAGACCGCGCCGGATCCGACCGCCGGGTTCGCACCGTGCGCGGTCGAGGGTTCGGTTGTGCCGCTGGTCATCTCGGGCTTCCTGCCGTCGCGTCGGCGCAAGACCGCCGCGGACCTGCTCGAGTGGCTCGAGTCCGACGAGGGACGGTCGACGCCGCTCGCCGACATCGGCCGCGCGCTGGCACACCGCAATCACGGACGCTCGCGCGCCGTCGTCATGGCCCGTACGCACGACGACGCGATCACCGGTGTCCGCGCGGTGGCCGAGGGCAAGAGCAATCCGCTTGTCTACTCGTCGGATTCGCCCGACGCCGCGTCCGCGGTCTGGCTGCTCTCCGGCTTCGGTTCGCAGCACCGCAAGATGGCCAAGCAGCTCTACACCGAGAATCCGATCTTCGCCAAGTACGTCGACCGGGTCGACGAGCTGGTGCAGAACGAGCTCGGGTACTCGATCGCGGAGATGTTCGTCGACGACGAGCAGACCTACGGCATCGAGCAGAGCCAGGTCGGCATCTACACGATCCAGGTCGCGCTCGCCGACACCCTGCGGCACCACGGCGCCGAACCCGGTGTGCTCGTGCCGCATTCGATGGGCGAGGCTTCGGCCGCGTACATCAGCGGCGGTCTCTCGCTCGAAGACGCGACCCGGGTGATCTGCCAGCGCTCGCGCCTGATGGGCGAGGGCGAGTCGATGCTCCAGGGCGACGACATCCGCCTGATGGCGCTCGTCGAGTACAGCGCCGAGGACATCACCGACGTCCTCACCGACTACCCCGACCTCGAGATCTGTGTCTACGCCGCTCCGACGCACACCGTCATCGGCGGACCGGAGTCGCAGGTCGACGCCATCGTCGAGCGTGCCGAGAAGGAGGGCAAGCTCGGACGCAAACTGGCGACCAAGGGCGCCAGCCACACCTCGCAGATGGACCCGCTCCTGGGCGAGCTGGCCTACGAACTCACCGGTATCACGCCGTTGCGGCCCACCACCGGGTTCTACAGCTCGGTCGACCGCGAGGTCTTCTACCGCGCCGGTCACGAACCCGTCCACACGATCGACTACTTCACCAAGGGGCTGCGCCACAGCGTGTGGTTCAGCCAGGCGATCGCGAAGTCGGTGGAGAACGGCCACCGCACCTTCCTGGAGCTCTCGCCGAACCCGGCCGTTCTGATCTCCGTTGCCGCGGTGACCTTCTCGGCTGGGCTGCACGACGCCGAGCTCATCGAGACGCTGCGGCGTAAGGAGGACGAGAGCTACGGACTCGTCAACGCGCTGATGAAGCTCTACGTGCACGGACATCCGGTCGACGTCGCGTCGCTGTTCGGTCGCGGTGGTCACGCGGCCATTCCGCGTACCCGCTTCGAGCGCAAGGAGTTCTGGCTCACCGCGAAGATCTCCTCGGGCGGCTCGGCCGGCACGGTCCCGGGATCGCACGTGGCACTGCCCGACGGCCGTCACGCCTGGGAGGTCAAAGCGGTCGCGGTCACCGATCCGCGTGAACTGGTGCGTGCCGCGGCGGCCCAGGTCCTGGCGAATGCGGCTGTCGGGGCGTCGGTCGCGCACAGCGCCATCCCGGCATCGGGAACCCTCACGACGACGCTGAGCCCGCATCCCGGCGGTGCGGCGGTGACCGTGCACGCCAAGGCGGACAAGAACTTCCAGCTGTTGTTCGAGGCGGCGGTGACCGGCGACCTCGACGACACCGCAGGTGAGGTCACGGCCGCGCCGGCAGCCCCGGCACGGTCCGGTGCCGAGGTGTTCGCCGATGACACGGTGGTCGTCGAGGACGACGTCGTCGACGACATCGGCAACCGATGGAACCCCGAATCCGGTGAGACGGTGGGTGATCGGCTCGCGATCATCGTCGGCGAGTCCATGGGCTACGACCCCGAGGACCTGCCGCGCGAGATCCCGCTGATCGAGCTCGGTCTCGACTCGCTGATGGCGGTGCGGATCAAGAACCGCGTCGAGTACGAGTTCGACATCCCGCAGCTGCAACTGCAGGCGATGCGCCAGGCGAACCTCGCCGACGTCGAGAAGTTCGTCGACTTCGCGGTGACGCATCGCGATCAGCTCGACGATCTCGCCCAGAATGCCGCCGGCGGTGGCGAACTCGACACCGCGGCGCTCAATGCCTACATCGACGAGCAGAACGCCGGCGGTGGTGAGTCGGCGGCCTCCGCACCGGCCGGTCAGTCCGACGAGCCCGGCGAGCAGTCGCCGGAGCCGAAGCGGCACATCGCCGAGGATCTGGCCGACGTCGAGCAGGCGGTCGCGAACTCGCCCGAACCGGAGGTGTCGTCACGCGAGGAGGCGGTCGAGGAGTCGGCCGCTCCCGCGGCAACCCCGAAGCCGGCCACCGACATCACCTCGCAGCGGGCCGTCGCCGAGGCGGCCGGCTCGGACGTGCCGCCGCGGGATGCCGCCGAGCGCTTGACCTTCGGCACGTACGCGGTGGTCACCAAGGCCTCGGCCGGCGGCATCTTCAACAAGCTGCCGGTGCTGTCGGAGGACGTGGCCCAGCAGCTCACCGATCGCCTCAACGAGCGCACCGGCGGGGATCTCGACGTCGAGGACATCCTCGACTCCGAGACGATCGAGGAGATGTCGAACTACGTGCGCGAGCATCTCGATGCCGGCGCGTCGACCGACGGGTTCCTGCGCTACCTGCGCCTCGTCCCGGACGGCAAGAAGGTCTATGACCCGTCCGCCGGCGATCCGACGCCGATCCTGCTGTTCCATCCCGCGGGCGGGAACACCTCCGCCTACGAGGCGCTGCTGAAGCGTCTGCCGGCGGACCGGCCCGTCATCGGCTTCGACCGTGGAGTCGAGGGATCGATCGAAGACCGTGTGCGCGAATACCTTCCGCGCCTGCGTGAGCTGCAGCCGAACGGCCCGTACGTGCTGGTCGGCTGGTCCTTCGGCGGTGCGCTCGCCTATGGCGTCGCGCAACTCCTGCGTGAGGCCGGGGAAGAAGTTGCCTTCGTGGGCCTCATCGACGTGGTGCGCCCTCGCGCGGACATGACCGAGACGCCGGACAGCAAGCGGGCGCGGCTCGAGCGCTGGAAGGAGTTCGCGATCCGCAACTACGACCTCGACCCCGATGTTCCGATCCCGATGGATCGGCTCGTCGAGGCCGACGACGAGGGGCAGTTCGCGATCATCATGGAGATGATGTCGATGTCGGGCACCAAGATCCCCGGCGGCATCATCGAACACCAGCGGACCTCGTTCATCGAGAACCGCGTGCTGAGCAGCATCGCGCCGGAACCCTACGACGGCAAGGTCGTGCTGTACCGGGCCGACAAGATGCACGCCGGCGCCGTCGAACTCGAACCGCAGTGGGCCGAGATCGACGAAGACGGCCGCTGGGGTGAGGTCGTCGACGACCTGGAGATCATCCACGTCGGCGGTGACCACCTCTCGATCGTCGACGAGCCGTACATCGCCAAGATCGGCAACGACCTGGCCGCGCGGGTCGGACGGCTCGATGAGCAGTAGCGGCACGGCTGCTCATCGTCAATCAGTGGTCGCGTAGAAAGTGAGACACCGTGGCTGACACCACCGCAGGCAAGCTCGCCGACCTCCGTCAGAAGTTGGAGGCCGCTCGTGAGCCGGGAGGCGAGAAGGCGCTCGCGAAACGCGCGGCGAAGGGGATCTGTTCTCCGCGTGAGCGTCTGAGCATGCTCTTCGATCCCGGGACCTTCGTCGAGATCGGTGCGCTGGCGAAGATGCCGGGTGCGGCCGAGAGTGGTTACGGCGACGGCGTGGTCACCGGACACGGGCTGGTGCACGGGCGCCCGGTGGCGGCATTCTCCCACGACCAGTCGGTCTTCGGCGGAACCGTCGGTGAGATGTTCGGCCGCAAGGTCGCCTCGCTGATGGAGTGGGCGGGCAAGATCGGCTGCCCGATGGTCGGTATCAACGACTCGGCCGGTGCGCGGATCCAGGATGCCGTGACCTCACTCGCGTGGTACGCCGAGATGGGTCGCCGCAACGATCTGCTCTCCGGTCTCGCGCCGCAGATCTCGGTGATCCTGGGCAAGTGCGCCGGCGGCGCGGTCTACACCCCCGCCAACACCGACATCCTGGTGGCCGTCGAGGACAAGTCGTACATGTTCGTGACCGGACCCGATGTGCTGAAACAGGTGAACGGCGAGGAGATCTCGGCCGAGGACCTCGGCAGCGCGCACAATCAGGCGCGGTGGGGCAACATCCATCACGTCGCCCCCGACGAGAAGTCCGCGTTCGACTGGGTCCGTGAGTACCTGCAGTACATGCCGTCGAGTGCCTACGAGCGGCCGCCCGTCGTCAACCCGGGTCTCGAGCCGGAGATCACCGAGTCCGATCTGTCGCTCAACGACTTCATGCCCGACAACGACAACGCCGGGTACGACATGCACGACATCATCATCAAGCTGTTCGACGACGGCGCCTTCCACGAGGTGGGAGAGTTGTTCGCGCCCAACATCATCACCGGGTACGCACGGGTCGACGGCCGGTCGGTGGGTGTGGTCGCCAATCAGCCGAGCGTGATGTCGGGTGTGCTCGACACCGACTCGTCGGAGAAGGCAACGCGTTTCGTGCGCATCTGCAACGCCTTCAGCATCCCGTTGGTGTTCCTGGTGGACACCCCGGGCATCCTCCCGGGTCTCGCGGAGGAGCAGAAGGGCACCATCCGACGCTCCGGCCGCTTCCTGTACGCCTACGTCGAAGCCGATGTCCCCAAGGTGACCGTCGTGCTGCGCAAGGCTTACGGCGGCGCCTACGCGGTGATGGGCAGCAAGCACCTCGGTGCCGACGTCAACTTCGCCTGGCCGACAGCGAAGATCGCGGTGATGGGCGCCGAGTCGGCGGCCGCGGTGCTGACCCGACGTCAGACCGAAGGTCTCTCGGCCGCCGAGGCGGACAAGATCCGCCGCGAGTTCATCGACTTCTACAACACGATGATGGCCACTCCTTACCTCGCCGCCGAGCGTGGCTACGTCGACGCGGTCATCGAACCCGCCGAGACCCGGTTGCAGCTCCGGAAGGCGTTGGCGCAGTTGCGCGACAAGGAGGTCCTCAAGACCCCGCGCAAGCATTTCCTGATGCCGATCTAGCGACGGGCCTCGCTCCGCTCTGAGGTGCGAGCGCAACCTGTACCTCCTCCGCTCCCAATCCGAGAGGATCACAGCCCCCCTGCTCCCTGAGGAGCGAGCTTGCGAGCTAACCTCCTGCTCCCTGAGGAGCGAGCTTGCGAGCGTCACGAAGGGTCTTGGTGACCTCGGGTCGCGAAGACCCTTCGTGACGCGCCCTCCGCAAGCTCCGGGCGCTCCTCAGGGAGCAGGAGTAGACGCGCCCTCCGCAAGGTCCGGGCGCTCCTCGGGGAGCAGAGTGCGTGGTAGTGCGCGGGTAGCAGGACTGCCTAGTTCTTCACCGCCCGCATCGGTCCCGGTGTCCAGAGTCCGTGGTGGGTGTCGGTGGTGATGGTCAGTTCGGCGTCGGTCTGCGGGAGGATCGGGGTGAGGCTCTGGAGCATGCCCCAGTCCTTGGCCCAGTCGTTGCGCAGGTACGACGGGTACACGCGCGGCCGCAACTCGTTCTCGATGATGCCGAGCGGGCCACCGGAGTCGCCGGCCATCCAGCGCTGGGAGTTGACCCGTTCGCCTTCGCGGTCCGGCGAGATCCGCCACTCCGGTGTCTCCAGAACCCCGTACTTCACCTGGGCGGGACGCTGACACGGGAAGGCGAGACCTGCCTCCCAGTCGATGAGCACCGGATCCTCGCTGCCCACCAGCGAATTCAGCGTCACCATCGACGAGACGCGTGGCGGGGTGACGGCCAGCCACTGGTCGCGCAGCGTCGAGGTGTCCTCGGCGAGAACGCGGACCACCGTCGCGCCCGGGGGCGCCTGGTCCATCGGGAAGCGCAGGTTGCGCCACTCGGGGGCACCACCGATGTCGAGCGGCACCATCTGACCGGCCGGTGCCACCGTGCCGTCCGGCGCGACGCGGCCGAACTGCAGTCGCACTCGCTGTCCGGGCCGGGTGACGGCGAGGTCGTCGATGTACTCGACCTGCCCCGCCACCGACATCGTGACGAGCGGCTGCTCGCCGGAGGGGTTCTCCGGCAACTGATACCAGTCGGACGTGAGGCGTCCGGTGCCGCTGGGGGAGTTGTAGGTTCCGAGGACCGGGGTCTGGCTCGGTGACAGACCGAACGGCAGCTTCACGGTCGACCCGTTGACGCCGGCCTGGGCGGTCTGCCCACCGCTGGTGTCGCTGGAACCGGTCGTGGTGTCGGTCTCGGCGCTGGTTCCGTCCTCGGTCGGATCGGACTGGGTGCGGTCGACTTCCGCGGTCGAGGTGCCTGACGAGGACTCCTCGGCCTCCTCTTCGGTCTCCTCGGACAGGTCCGACGCCACTCCGTTGGGGTCGAACCCTTCCATCCCGGTTCCGGCCAGCGCGGCGCCCGGCGACGGGTTGTCCTGTCCCGCCACTCGCGCGGGCGACAGCAGTCCGGCGTTCGGATCGTCCTCCACCAGTACGGCGTCGGCGAGCGCGCACGGCTGTCCTTGGAGCGCGTTGACGTTCGAGCTCAGCCACGACCACGAATTGCGCTGCGTCCAGTCCGCTTTCGCGAATGACACCAGGGTGAACAGCAGCATGATGGTCGACACGACGATGATCGACGGGCTGCGGAGTCGGGCGAACACCGACCGCGACGTACCGGTCCGGACGGCGTCGTCGACGTAGTCGTCGCGGAAGTGTTGCCACAGACCGAGAGCGGTCAGCGCCACCGCCACCGCGAGGATCCCGGTCCAGAGCGGAATGCCCCGGACGTCGGGAACCGCGTCCCGCCAGGGGATTCCGTAGCTGCCGACGTACCACCACTGGTTGCGTCCGGAGAATGCGAGCGCCAGAACATATGCGCAGGCGGCGGCGAACAGGGTCCGGTTGCGGCGACGACGCATGATCGTGCGATCGGCGCAGGCGGTTGCCACCGCGGCGAGCGCGCCGCCGATCGCGGCGTACACGCCGAGCTGGTGGGTCCACTTGGTCGGCAGGAATGCCATCAGCACGGCCGAGCCGGCGACCATGGCGACCAGACGCCACGTGGGTGCGGTGGCGATGCCGGGCAGGCGGCGCCGATTGAGCAGCATGACCACGACCAGGACGAAGCAGGTGAACACGATGAGAATGCCGAAACGCCGGGCGATTCCGCCGTCGGCGGTGGGGTTCATCAGCATGTAGTAGCGCATCGGCTCTTCCCACCACTTGTTGGTGGGGCCGACCTGCCCGTTGACCGAGACCGCCTCCAGGATCGGTGCCAGCGGCTGGTCGGCGAAGATCTCGAACATCACCGCGAGCCCGGCGGCGAGGATCGGGAGGAGAAGCGGCCACAGACCGTCGCGCTTGCGGCGCACCGCGAGACGTTTGATCAGCGGCCGGATGCCGGCGATCAGGGCGATCGAGGCGATGACGCCGGTGGGATGGATGGTGAGGGTGAACGCCGCGGAGATGATGCCGATCGTCAGCGGGAAGAACCGGCCGGTGGCGATCGCGCGCTCGACGCACACCCAGGTGAAGATGGTGCCCAGCGCGATGAGCGGTTCGACGCGCAGTCCGTTGTTGTACGGCATCCACACCGCCAGGAAGACCAGGGCGGCAGCCCAGATCGCCGGCGTCGACTCGCGGACGGCCCGCCCGAGGCGGGGGATCGCGGCCCGGCTGATCAACCACCACGACGCCATCGCGAACAGGAACGGCAGCAATCGCAACCACGGCGTCGCGGTGCTGATCTCCATCCACGCCGACAGGTAGTGGTAGTGCCAACCGAACGGATCCTGCGGGACACCGAAGTAGCGGTAGTAGTTGTCGAGATAACCGGCCTCGCCGGCGATCCGGCCGACCGTCACCTGGTATCCGTCGTCGGCAGTGTTGCCGCCGACGAACAGCCAGATCAGCAGCACCAGGGTGACGACTCCGTCGACCGGGCGTACGCGCCACCAGCCCGCCGGGAAGATCTTGTGATGGCCGCGCGCGTCGCGGGCGTCGAGGACCGCCAGCGCGGCAAGGGAGAGGATCGTCGACGCGATGCCGAGGACCAGCAGCCAGAACTTGAGTGTCGTGGGCGTGGAGACGAACCGGGTGTCGATGGTCGACCGGAAGGAGAGTCCGTCGGTGCTGACGTCGGCCGGAAGGCTCGAGTACACACCGATGATCTGCGGCCGGGCGTTGGGATCCCGCAGATCGAAGGACCGGACGGCGCCGGTGTCATCGTCATTCGGCGCGCTCGCTCCGCTCCCGGCGCCGGCGGCGTTCTCCGGCAGGCCCTGGATCGACCCCCGCGTGCCCTCGGTGTCGGATTCGACGACGATCCGGCAGTCCGGCGCCGACTGTGCGGCCGCGCGAGGAGTGTTGAGCAGCACGACGTTTCGTTGCACGACCTGGAGCGAGTCGGCGGTGGCCCGGACGAAGAGGCCGACCTTGCCTGCCTCCGCGCCGCCTTCGGGCACCGTCGACAACAGCACTCCGCCGGACGCGGGCAAGGACGCGCCGAGTGCACACGGAACCGTGACGTCCATCGAGACCGGGACGAACGACACGTTCGGTGCGGCGACGTTCGCCACCGAACCCTGTTGCGGCCAGGTCAGTTCGGCCTTGGTGTAGTCGACCGGCAGGAACGGGCTGAGCAGTGCGAGCAGGATGCCCACGATGCCCGCGGTCATCGCGACGATACGCGCGGTGCCGGCGTGGCGTTCGGCGAAGCCCGGGCGGCGGTCGCTCACGAATGGCGCGGTGTCGGCGGGACTTCGGGAAGAAGTGTCGGTGTCTGCCACGTCTGCCTGGTTCTCTCCGGTGTGCCGCGTCGCCGGTTCGGCGTGCGAGTGGTCGGGGTCAGTCATCTTCGGGCACCACCCTGATCGGGCCGGGGCGCGACCATCCCCAGGTGGTCGACGTTCCCGTCTGCACGTCCGCGGGTCGCGCCTGCGGCACCAGCGGGGTCAGGCGCTGCAGGTTGCCCCACTCGCGGTACCAGTCGTCGTCGAGGTAGGTGGCGAGGGTCGACGGCCGCGTGAGCGCCTCCACCGGCGCCAGCAGGCCGCCGTCCTCGGTGGCCATCCAGGTCTTGGACTGCGAGTTGGCGATCCACGACTCGGGCAGGATGCGCCACTGCGGGAGGTCGAAGACGCCGTGGTGGGCGGTCATCGGACGCTGGCACGGGAACACCGCGCCGGCGGCGAAGTCGATGAGCACGGGATCGGTGGAGCCGACGACGGTCTGCAGGGTCTGCAGCACCGGGGCCCGCGGCGGGGTGATCGCGAGCCACTGGTCCGGGTCGAGGTTGTTGTCCCGGGCGACGATTCGCATCACGGTCGCGTCAGCGGGAACGCGGTCCATCGGGATGCGCAGGTTTCGCCACGGGCGGTTGGTCCGCTCGGGGTCGATCGGGATCGCGGGCGCGCCGACCTCCTCGAACTGTCCGTTGGCAGGAACATTCGGCCCGCTCGCTTCGCTCCCGGCGCCGGCTTCGGACTCCCTACCGAACTGAACCTCCAACGCCTGCCCGAAGTTCGGGACGCCGTCCCGGTCGAGCGTGAAGACCGCGCCGGCGGCGGTGATGACGATCAGCGGTGAGGAGTCGCGGGCGGGCAGGCGATACCAACCGGTGGTCAGAGTGGCCTGGCCGCTGTTGGTCTCGTGGCTGCCCAGCACGGGTGTGGTCGCCGGATCGAGGCCGAATGGCAGTGCCGCGGTGCTGCCGTTGACGCCGCGAGGCCCGACGCCGCCGGTGGTTCCCGGGTTGCTGCCGTAGACGATGAACGTCTTCGACAGGTCCGCGGAGGTGTTCATCGCGCCGGGTTTCTGGGCGCCGGCCTGCGGTGTGAGGTCCGGCTTCACCCCGTCGGGACGGAATCCCTCGGATTGCCCCTGCAGCGTCGACGACGCCGTGCCGCCGTCCGCGGGTGCCAGCATGCCCCGGTTCGGGTCGGGCTCGACGAGCACGGAATCGGCCATCGCGCAGGTGTTTCCGCGCGCGGAGTCGAGATTGGCGGACAGCATCGTGAAGGTGTCCGCGCGGCTGGTCGCGGCCTTCGCGAACACCGCGAGTTCACTGACGACGATGAGGACGGCGATCACCGCGATCGGTGCGGACGCGACCCCGATGCGCCAGCCGGCGGGCGCGGCACCGCGGTCATGTGCGAGGCCGGTCTCGTCGACGAAGTCCATCCGGAGGTGTTGCCAGATGGCGAACAGCAATGCCACCACCGCGAGCGCGAGGAGCACGGTCGACACCTGGATCCCGGCGACGACAGGTGCCTTGTCGAACCAGGCGATGCCGAAGTTGTAGGGCCACGGCCAGGCGTTCTTGCCCGCCGCTGCGGCCGCGCACGCCACCAGCAGCCCGGCGACCAGGATCGACAGATTGCGGAGCGTGCGGCGTGCCGCCTGCCCGATCGCCACGCAGGCGACGGCGGCCAGCGCCGCGCCGAGGCCGGCGAAGATGCCGAACTGGATGGTCCACTTCGTCGGCGTGAACGACAGGAACAGGATCGTCAGCAGGGAGGCGCCCAGTGCCCGCCACACCGCGCCCGGATCGAGGCCGTCGATCCGCTTGCGGCGCAACATGATCGCCAGGACGACGAACATGGACACGGCGAACAGGAGCACCGGGATGCGGCGGGCCAGGGCGCCGTCGGTGGTGTTCACCGCGAGGAAGTAGTAGCGCAGGAGTTCCTGATACCACGCCAGCGTCGGACCGACCGAGTAACGGATCCGCAGGGCCTCGAAGACGGTCGCGAGGGTCTGGTCGCGGAAGACGATGATGACGACCAGCGCCACTCCGGCGAGGAGCGGGGCGAGCAGCGGCAGGAGCCCGTCTTCGGCGCGGCGTCGGACCAGGATGCGGAGCATGGGCCGGGCGCTCGCGATGAGCAGGGCGAGCGCGACGAGACCATGCGGGGCCAGGGCGAGCGTCAGCGCCGCGGTGAATGCGGCGATGACGGCCGGCAGCATTCGTCGCGTCGAGACCGTGACCTCCACCGCCCACCAGGTCGCCAGGGTGCCGAGGACGATGATTCCCTCGCTGCGCAGCCCCGAACACATCGGGAGCCAGAACGCGAGGAAGACCGCCGCGCCGGTGAGCATCGCCCACTGCGACCGCCGCACGGCGCCACCCAGGCGGGGCAGGAGAACTCGGCTGAGGATGAACCAGGCGGCCAGGCCCGCGAAAAGCGACGGGAGCCGCATCCACAGGCCGGTCGTCGAGATGGTCGACCAGTACGCCAGGAAGTTGTAGTACCAGTCGAACGGTGCCTCGGGGATGCCGTAGAAGCGGTAGTAGTTCGCGAGATATCCGGCGTCGGCGGCGTTGCGCCCCATGTTGAGGATGTAACCGTCGTCGGGTGACCCCGCCCCGAGGAAGTGCCAGACCACCAGCGTCACCGTCACGCCGATGTCGGTGGGGCCGGGCCGCAGGACCCGGCGCCACCGGAGGCGCCGGCCGACTCGTCGGTGATAGCCGTGGATGCGGTCGAGGCGTCCGACGGCCACGAGCGCGACGATCGCGGCTCCGACACCGACGACCATCACCACCCACTTGAGGATCGACGGCGACGAGTCGAAGCGATCGTCGATCTCGAGGCGGACGTCGACACCCGGGGCGGCCCGGAGCTGTTCGGGCGTGAGGTCGGTGAAGATGCCGGCGATCTGCGGGTTCGACGCCGGTTCGGCGAGGCCGACGGCGCCGCCGCCCGCGATCGCCGGTCCCGGGGGCAGACCGACGAACTGCGCGCCGGTCGTCGTGGCGTCGGAGAAGATGCGGAGTTCGGTACAACCGGCCAGCGCGTCCCGCGGCACCGAGGCAAGCGTCTTGTTGCGGTTGGTGACGGATACACCGTTCGCGTCGGCGACGACGAACAGCCCGTTGTCCCGCGCTTTCACCGCGGCCGCGGGCATCGTCGACAGCACAACGGTCGACGAGTCGGCGGGGGTCGTCGACAGCACGCGACACGGGATCGAGATGTCGACGTTCCGTGCGGTCTGCGCCACGAGCGGAGCCGTGACCGATGCCGAGGTGTCGGTCTGTTGTGGCCACGTGATCGACGCCGTCGAGGTGCTGACGGGCAGGAACGGGGTCAGGACGCCGGCGACGACGGCGATGAGCCCGGCGACCGCGGCGACGAGCGCGACGGTGCGGGACTGCGGTGCGCCGGACGCACGCTGGGCAGCAGCTCCAACGGTGGTGTCGGCGTTGCCAGCGGACACTTCAGGCGACTTCGGCACAGGCGCATCGTAGTCAGCCATGCTGTGACAAACCCAAATCCCCTGACCGGATAGCTCGATGTGGCTTGGGTGGCTTCGACACGGCTCCTCGCTGCGCTCGTCACCTGCTCAACCAGCGGGAGAGGCGAGACCGCCGGAGTTCCGCCCGCTGGCCGAGCAGCGTCGTCCGAGCGCAGCGAGGCCGCCGGATCCCCGCCCGCTGGCCGAGCAGCGTCGTCCGAGCGCAGCGAGGCCGCCGCGTCCGTCGAGGTCACTTCCGGCGCGCGACTCGGATCAGGAGAACCGCATGAGGATCGAGTGCACGGCCTGGGTGACGGTCATGCGGTCGTAGGTCTGCACGAACTCGAAGGTGCGCTCGAGATCGGGACCGGCGTCGTGCTGGTCGCGCGCCGAGAGCAGCGCCGCGAAATGTGGCCCGAGGACGGCGACATTCCACTCGTTGATCAGGTCGTCCTCCGCGTCGAGCGGCGCGCGGTGGACGTTCCCGTCCCGGATGTCGGGCAACCCGACACCGTAGACCCCGGCCAGGCCGGTCTTCTCCGACATCTCCCGCCACCGCTTGGCGGTTCGCGAGGTGAAGTGTTCGGCGAACTGGAAGGTGCCCAGCACGATCGCGGCGCCGCCGATCGCCGCCTGCTCCTCGAGTGCCTTGCTCATCTCGATGAGCAGGCGTTTGTTGCCCATACGCGGCGGGATCGAGGTCGACGCGATGCGGTACGGCGTCGACTTGTCCGGGCCGGGAGTGGTCCACACCGGCATCTCGGGCAGCGGCACGACGGTCCGGGTGGCGAGGACGGACGGGTCGGTCACGGCGGGGTACAGGTCGCCGATACCGAAGGCGGCGCCCATCGTCTGGGCAGTGATCCGGGTGGCCTCGTCGTCGACGCCCTCGGCGATGACGACGGCATGGCTGCGTTCGGTGTGCGCGGCCAGCGCGTGGGCGAGGTGCGCGGCGTCGGAGCTGGTCCGCGACGTGAGCAGTTCGGCACCGGTGACGATGATGTCGGGCTCGACGAGGGAGAGCAGCGTGGCCGCGTGCTCGCTGCGGACGAGCCCGTCGACGCAGATGATCTTGCCGGCCGCCCGGGCGCGGGCGACGCGGGCGAGTGTCCGCTGCGGGCTGCGTTCGACGGCGTCGGGGAGGATGACCATGACGTGGCGTTCGAGGCGTCGTGCCGTCTCGTCGTCGAGGTTGTCGATCAGGTCGAGATCGAGGGAGACCAGCAGCGGCAGGATCTTGGCCAGCGACTGCGCACGTTGGGACGCGGCCATCTTGCGCTTCCGCTCGTCGAGTACAGGGTGTTCTTCGACGAGACGGGCGGCGCGTTTGAGGGCGGCGGCGGTGGCGAGCCGGGTGCCGGCCGGCCCCCTGAGCTGCAGTTCGACGGCGGCGAGAGCGCCATCGGACAGCCGGCAGACCGGCGCGAACTGCATGTGGAGCTCCAGATCATCGAACAGGGTGAATGATCGCGTTTCGGACACACGTGCCTCCCCGTCAGAGCGGAAAAGCGCCCCGATCGATCTGGTGGACGCGGATTGCTTCACATCCTGTTCGCGGCATTAGCCTGTGGTCAGCGTAACAAACCACGAACCGTGGACATGGTCGAGAAGCCCTTGGTCCCTGAGGTCCCAAGCGGCGCAAGGTATTCGGCTGTGAATCCGGGTGCGGGTGTCAGTGCCTGTTCGTAGTTGGTGGGTACAGAGAGGTGTTACCGCGGCCGCGACCAACGGGGCGGACGGTCGCGACCGCGGCTCCGGGGCGGGTCCGGGGGTGTGGTGACCCGCTACTCGGTCTGTTGCGCCAGGTCAGCGGGCTGCGTCGGCCGCTGCCTTTTCGCCGCTGGCGCCGGCGTGGGTGAGCTCACCGGTGTAGCTCTCGAGGTGTGCGCGGACGAACCACTGGAATTTCTCCAGTTCGGCGGTCTGTCCGATGAGGATGTCCTCGGTGATCGGATCGATGTCGCCGATCTTCTTGATTCCGTCGCGGTGCGAGGTGATGAACCCGTCATAGACCAGGTCGAGCGCGCCGAGGTGGGCCTGCGCGGTGTCGCGTCCGATGGAGTAGTCGCTCCACGAGCGGTCGTTCTCGATCGCCTTGGCGGTGCCCTTCGGCGACGCGCCGAGCGTGGCGATGCGTTCGGCGATGGTGTCGGCGTAACCGCGGACGAGCTCGACCTGCGGGTCGATCATCTCGTGCACGCCGATGAAGTTCGCGCCGACGACGTTCCAATGGATGTGCTTGAGGGTGAGGTGCAGGTCGTTCAGCGCGCTGAGGCGCTCCTGCAGAATGCCCACGACCTCGTTGGCGGCTTCGTTGCTGAGTCCAGGTGCGGTGAATGAAGGCATGACTCGAAGCTAGGCCGGTATCGGCGGCGTGACGAGGACAGCCGGCCATGAGTGACGGAACCGAGACAGCACATCTCAGTGAGATAACGAAGGCCTCGAGTGTGTTTGCCGCACCGACCGTGGGGAAACGACAAAACCCAGGTCGGCGCGGTGTCAGAGACCAGGTCAATACCCGCTGGAGCGCATCGGCGCGGGGTCGTACAACCCTGAACGACGAGCCGTCCCGAGGTCCAGTTCCGCAGCCGGAGCCGGGATGATCTCGGTGAACTTCTGCAGGCCGCCCCAGTCGCGTCCCCAGTTGTTTCGGAGGTACGTCGGCAGCAGGGTGGGTCGCAGCATCGCCTCGGTGATGCCGAGCGGACCGCCCGCGGTGCCCGACATCCAGGTCTGGCTGTTCTTCCGGGTGGCCTCGGCGTCGGGCATGATCCGCCATTGCGGTACCTCGAGGACGCCGTTGCGTACCTTCATCGGCTGCTGGCACGGGAAGACCATGCCGGGCAGCCAGTCGATGAAGACCGGGTCGGTCTGGCCCACGACGTCGTTGAGGGTGGCCAGGGTGCTGACCCGCGGTGGCGTCACCGCGACCCATTCCGACGGTGCGGCCGCGGTGTCGGCGACCTCGACCCGGACGACATTCGCCCGCGGCGGTGAGTCGGCGAGCGGGAACCGCAGGTTGCGCCAGGTGGGGGTCTCGCCGATGTCGATCGGGAACATCCGGCCCAGCGCGCTCACCCGCCCGTCGGCCTCCACGCGGCCGAACTGCATCGTGACCTTCTGGCCGGCGTGCACGACCCCGATGCCGTCGACCGCCTCGACCGATCCGGCGACCGCCATCGTCAGCAGCGGGGTGTCGTCGGAACGTTCGGGCAGCCGGTACCAGTCCGAGGTCAGCGAGCCGGTACCCGACGGCGAGCCGTAGCTGCCCAGGACGGGGGTCTGGGCGGGGTTCAGGCCGAACGGCAGACGCACCGTCGACCCGTTGACGCCTCGTGCACCCTGACCACCTTCGGTGCCGCCCTGCGCGGACGAGCTGTCGCCGGATTCGTCTGAGCCGGCGCCGGTCTGGGCGCTGTTCTGCGCGCCGGAGGTGGTCGACGACTCCGTGCTCTCGGTGGCGTCGACGGACAGGCGATCGGGTACGCCGTTCGGGGAGAAGCCCGTCGCGTCCGGTCCGGCCAGCGCCGCGGCGATGCCGGGGGCGGGCCGGCCGTCGACGGCCGCGGGCTGCAGCAGTCCGGCGGTCGGATCGGCCTCGACGAGAACGTCGTTGGCCAGCCCACACGAGTTCCCGGTGAGAGCGCGTGCGTTGGACTTCATCCACGACCACGAATCACGTTGCTCGTAGGCGCCTTTCGCGAACGAAGCGACCATGAACAGCACCATCAGCCCGGAGATGACCGGCAGCGGCGAGAACTTGAGCTTCGAATACCACTTGTCGGCCCCGCGCGTACGGGTCTGTTCGTCGACGAAGTCGTCGCGGAAGTGGAACCACAGGCCGGCAAGTGCGGTGGCGACCGCGGCGGCGAGGATGAACCATGCGATGTTGATGCCGCCCACCGTCGGTGGGCGATCCCACCACGGGACGCCGTAGCTGCCGACGAACCACCAGCCGTTGGTGCCGGCGAAGGAGATTCCGGCGATCGCGAGCACCGCGGCGGCGAAGAAGCTGCGATTGCGTCGCGACCGCAGCACGGCCGGCGCCATCATGGCGCCCGCCGCGGCGGCGAGGCCCGCGGCGATGCCCGCGTACACACCGAAGTGGTGGGTCCACTTGGTCGGCGTGAAGGCGATGAAGAACATCGTGCCGAGGGTGACGGCGACCAGTCGCCAGATCGGTGCGCGCGCAATGCCGTTGGGATGCTCCCGCCGAAGTAGGCGGAGCAACACGACGAACAGGCACAGGATCATCGCCAGCACGCCGAAGCGTCGTGCGAGCGTGCCGTCGGCGGTCGGCAGGATCAGGTAGTAGTACCGGATCGGTTCCTGCCACCACTCCAGCGTCGGGCCGACGTCGGAGGCGACCTTGTTACCCGCGATGAGCGGCGCGAGCGGCTGATCGGCGAAGATCTGGAACAGTACCGCGGTGCCGGCCGCCAGGATGGGCGCGAGCATCGGCAGCAGGCCGTCCCGGGACCGGCGCGACACCAGGGTCTTCACGATCGGTCGGATCCCGGCGAGCAGTGCGGCGACCGCCATCAGACCGCCGGGCGCGAGCGCGAGGGTGAAGGCGGCGGTGACCACCGCGACGGCGTAGGGGAGCAGTCGGCGAGTGGCGATCGCGCGTTCCACGCAGCACCAGGTGAGCAGAGCGCCGACGGCCTCGGCCGGTTCCGGACGCAGACCGTTGTTGAACGGCAACCAGATCGCGAGGAAGACGAACGCGGCCGACCACACCGCCGGCGTGCTGTGCCGCACCGCGCGGCCCAGGCGCGGGATGACCTCTCGGCTGATGAGCCACCAGCCCAGCAACCCGAGGAGGAAGGCCGGTAGTCGCATGAACGGTGCCGCGACGCTCACGTCCGTCATGGCCGAGATGACCTGGAAGTGCCAGCCGAACGGGTCCTGCGGCACACCGAAGTAGCGGAAGTAGTTGTCGGCGTACCCGGCGTCTCCGGTGATCCGGCCGACGATGAAGTTGTAGCCGTCGTCGGAGGTGTTGGCGCCCGCGAACCACCAGAAGGCGAGAATCGCGAACACCGCGACATCGGGCGGCCGGATCGTGAACCAGCCCGACGGCAGGAAACGCTTGTGGCTGCGGCCGTCCCGGCGGTCCAGGATGCCGAGCGCGATCAGCGAGACGATCGTCATGAGGATGCCGAGCACGATCGCGGTGAGCTTCAGCAGGGTCGGGGTGCTGACGTAGCGGGTGTCGATGGTGGCGCGCAGCGACAACCCGTCACGAGAGACATCGGCGGGCAGATCGCTGTAGACGCCGACGATCTGGGGACGCATCTCGTGGTCGGCCAGCGCGAAGCCGTGCGCGGCGCCGGAGTCCGCGGCCGGTTCGGGCAGGCCCTCGAATCGTCCGCTCACCCCCTCGCCGTCGGCCCGGAAGACGATGCGACAGTTCGGATTCGATTGCGCAGCCGCTCGATCGGTGTTCAGCAGGGCGACGTTGCGGTCGGTGAGGGTCAGAGCGTCGGACGTCGCCCGGACGAAGAGCCCGCGGGCCCCGGCGTCCTGGCCGCCTTCGGGGATCGTCGACAGCAGTACTCCGCCCTGGCCGGGCAGGCGGGTGGCGAGTGAACACGGAACCGACGTCTCCATGTCGATCGGCACGAAGGAGACCAGCGGGGCGGCGACATCGGAGACGTCGCCGCCCTGCGGCCACTGCAGTTCGGCGGTCGACTGGTTCACCGGCAACAGCGGGGAGAGGATCGCCAGCAGGAATCCGAGCAGACCGGTGACGGTCGCGACGATCTTCGGGTTGACCGTGGTCGCCAGACGGGACGTACGAGGCGTACGGGACTCACTCATCGGATTGGGGCTCCACCCTGATCGAGCCGGCTCGTGACCAGCCCCATTGCGTCGTCTGTGCCGTGTCGATCCGCGCGTCCGGTGCGTCGGACACGAGCGGGGTCAGCTTCTCCAGTGCGCCCCAGTCGCGCACCCAGTCGTCCTGCAGGTACGTCGAGACCGCCGACGCGGACGTGGTGGCCTCCGAGATCCCCAGCAACCCGCCGTCCACGCCGGCCTGCCACGTCTTGGACTGGGAGTTCGTCAGCGGATAGTCACCCAGGATGCGCCACTGCGGGACCTGGGCGACGCCGTGGGACACACCCATCGGCCGCTGGCACGGGAAGTGCGACGCCACCCCGAAGTCGATGAGGGTGGGTACCGTCGAGCCGACGACTGCCTGCAGCGTCTGCAACCGCGGTGCGCGCGGCGGGGTGATCCCGATGAACTGCTTCTCGCCGAGGTTGTTGTCCTGCAGCGACAACCGCATCACGGTCGCGCGCGGCGGGGCGGCCGACATCGGTACGCGCATGTTGCGCCAGGGCATGTTCAGGATCACGGGACCGGGGTCGATGGGCAGGATGTCCGGGCCGACCTGTTCGAAGTTCCCGTCCGCACCCGGGCGGCCGAACTGCACCACCATCTTCTGCCCGAAGTTGCGTACGCCGAAGGTGTCGATGGTCGAGACGGCGCCCGCGGTGCTGAACACCAGCAGCGGCGACGCGGCACGGTCGGCGGGCAGGTCGTACCAGCCGGTCGTGAGCCGGGCCTCGCCCGGATACCCGTAGCTGCCCAGGACCGGCGTGGTGGCGGGGTCGAGCCCGTACGGCAACTTGGCGGTGGAACCGTTCACGGTTTCCGGTCCGCGCCCGCCGGTGGTCCCGGCGCCCAGCCCGCCGGTGATCGCGAACGGGCGGGCCATACTCGCCGACACGTTCATCTGTCCGGGGCGCTGGCTACCCGGCTCGGGCTGGAGGTCGTCGGGAATCCCGTTCGGGGAGAACCCGACCGGGTTCTCACCGCGCAGTGCCTGCGTCGTGGTGGCGCCGTCGGCCGGGATCAGCATGCCGGCGTTGGGGTCGAGTTCGACGAGGACATCGTCGGCGAGGCCACAGCTGTTGCCGCGCAGCGCGTTCAGGTTCTCGGCGAGTGCGGTCGACGCCGGGTACCGGGTCACCGCGGCTTTGGCGAACAGCAGCAACTCCACGATCACCAGCAGACCGGCGATCACCGCCAGTGGTGAGGAGGCGAGAAAGAGTCGTCGGCGATCGGCTCGGGTCTCGCCGGGCCCGGTGTCGGCATGTGCGAGACCGCGATTGGTCACGTAGTCCAGCCGCAGGTGTTGCCAGACCGCGACCGCGGCCGCGAGCACGGCGAGGATGAGGAACAGCGTCGACGCCTGGTAGCCGGCGATGACGGGGGCGCGGTCGAACCAGGAGATGCCGTATTCGTAGAGGAACGGCCACGAGTTGTATCCGGCCATCGCGGCGGCCATCGCGAACAACAGTCCGGAGACGAAGACCGTCAGGTTTCGCGCCGAACGGGCCGCCGACTGGGCCACGGCGACGGTGGCCGCCGCCGCGATCGCCGCCGCCAGCCCGGCGAGCACGCCGAACTGGATGGTCCACTTGGTCGGCGTGAACGCGAACAGGAGGAGGGTGACCCCGACGGCGCCGATGAGACGCCACACGGGTCCCGGGTCGACTCCGCGAATCCTCGTGCGCCGCAACATGACCGCGACCGTGACGAACAGGCCGGCGAGTAGCAGGAGCAGCGGTACGCGACGGGTGAGGGCGCCGTCGTCGGTCACGACCGAGATGAAGTAGTACCGCAGGAACTCCTGGTGCCAGGAGATGACCGGCCCGACCGAGTAGCGCAGCTTGATCGCTTCGAGGACGGTGGCCAGGGTCTGATCGCGGAACACCACGATCAGGACCAGCATGCCTGCGGCCGCGATCGGCGCGAGGAGGGCGAGCGTTGCCGCCCAACGGGATCCGTCCATCCGGTTCCGTCGGTCGATGAGGATGTGCAGCAGTGAGCGGGCCGCCACCAGCAGGATGGCCACGCCGACGACGCCGTGCGGGGCGAGCGCCAGGGTGAAGCCCGCGACGAGGGCGGCCAGTGCCGCGGGCAGGAGCCGCCGGGTCGCGATGGCGTATTCCGCTGCCCACCAGGTCAGCAGCGAACCGAGGACGATGATCCCCTCGCTGCGCAAGCCGCTGCAGAACGGCAACCAGAACGCGGTGAACGTCAGGGCGCCCGCCCAGATGGCCGACGAACTGCGCCGTACCGCGGGGCCGAGGCGTGGCAGCAGCACCCGGCTCAGGACGAACCACGACACGAGTCCGGCGACGAGTTGCGGGATGTGCATCCACAGCACCGACGGCGAGACCGACGACCACGCCGCGAGGAAGCTGTAGTACCAGTCGAACGGTGCTTCGGGGATGCCGTAGAAGCGGTAGTAGTTGGCGAGGTAGCCGAAACCGTCGGCGGTACGGCCCATGTTGAGGATGTAACCGTCGTCGGGCGAACCGGCCCCGAGGACGCTCCAAACCAGCAGGATCGCGGTGACGACCAAGTCGCTGGCCCGGGGTTTCAGTGAATGCCACCACGAGCGGGTGCGCGCGCCGATCCGCCGGTGGTACCCGCCGATGCGGTCGAGCAGCCCGAGCGCGACGACGGCGACGAGTACCGACAGCGCGGCGAGCACCATCACGATGATCTTGAGGATCGACGGGGACGACTCGTACCGGTTGTCGATGGCCACCTGCACGCGCAGGCCGTTACCAGCGGCGTCGCGTGCCTGTTCCGGGCTGAGGTTGCTGAAGATGCCGTCGACCTGCGGGCGGCGGTCCGGCGGCAGGGTCGTCCACTCGCCGAGCCCGACGAACTGCGCACCCGGGCCGGTGGGGGCGGAGAAGATGCGCAGTTCCGAGCATCGGCTCAGGTCGGCGCGGGAGGCGGTCGCGGCGAGACTGTTCCGGAAGGTCACGGTGATCGCGGCGTCGGTGGCGGTGACCCACAGCGACGACGACTTCGAGCGCGGCGCATTGGTCGGCATCGTGGCGAGGACCACGCCGTCCGGTGCCGACGCCAGCGTCGCGCACGGAATGCGGGCGTCGAGGGTCTGCGGGGTCTGCGCGATGAGGGGCGCCATCACCGACGACGTGTCGGCGTTCAGATCCTGCCCGGCCGGCCACTCGAAACCTGCGTCGACGGCCTTGACCGGCAGCAGCGGGGTGAGGGCACACAGCACGATGCCGGCGACCCCCGCCACGATCGCGATCCACCGCGCGGTGCCCGCGGAGATCCTGGTCCCGTGCCCCGACGATTCCGGCCCCGACGAGGACGGTTCGGCGGAATCCTCAGGCGAGGTCGGGGCTGTCACAGGCACGGTGCCTCATCGTAAGCGACGTCCCCCGGGGTACCTAGGGCCCACCCCGCGGCTCTAAAGGTTGAGGTGCGTGAGCGCCGGTACCCCTGCTCCCTGATCCGAAAGAACGACACAACCATTGCGTCGAGAGCTGAGGAGCGGCCGGAGCTTGCGGAGGGCGCGGCCAACCACTGCTCCCTGAGGAGCGGCCGGAGCTTGCGGAGGGCGCGTCACGAAGGGTCCCACACCGCAAAGACCGCACAGTTCTTGCCCGCAGGCGGAGACTACCAGCAACCACCGACAATCCAAGGTGGCAACTCCGCGCAGCAAAGATTCTGTTGGACAACGTATTTCGAGCTGCCGTTTACCCTTCTTTCGTGTACAGTCGAACGTACATTCGCAGCAACGGTTCTCGGGCGAGGTGACCGTCATGTCCGACACCACACGCGTCGGTGGCGATTCGACAGCGCCGCAACCGCGTGCCGTTGAGTTGGTGGCCGATCTCCACCGCACCCTCGACAAGTTGCAGACCGTGGATCTGTCACCGTGT
This sequence comes from Gordonia sp. p3-SID1431, assembly GCF_025143765.1. Classification (NCBI taxonomy): domain Bacteria; kingdom Bacillati; phylum Actinomycetota; class Actinomycetes; order Mycobacteriales; family Gordoniaceae; genus Gordonia; species Gordonia sp. p3-SID1431. Next base: position 54,841 of record NZ_JAMBDT010000006.1, on the reverse strand, counting down.
ACCGATGCCGAACTCGCTGAAGTGGCCGCGGAGACCGAACGCGCCATCGCACGTCTGACCGTCGCCGGAGACCGGCAGATCGATCAGGCCGTCGCTCGCGACCTGCCCCGCAAGGCCGGCTGCCGGACCCTCATGCAGTACATGACACATCGGCTACGAGTCTCGAACCCGATGCGCCGCCGTAAGCAGATGGACGCCACCGCCCACCGGACCAGCCTCGGCGGCGAGGTCCTCCCACCCGAATACCCCTGCCTCGCGGAAGCTTTCGCACAAGGCGCGGTCGGCACCGCGCACGTGCAGGCCGCATTGGATGTCCTCGACCGCATCCCGGTCGCCGTCGACCACGACATCAAGGTCGCCGCTGAGCGGCAGATGGCCGAGATCGCCACCGACCACACCCCCGCTGAGATCACCCAACTCGGTGCCCGCCTGCTCGCCCACCTCGACCCCGACGGCACCCTGACCGACGACACCGACCAGAAACGACGCCGCGGCCTGTGGATCGGTCGGCAACGCGCCGATGGCACCGCCAAGATCTCCGGCACCCTGACACCCGCACTCGCCGCCCGACTCACCATGATGTTCGCCGTGTGGGGCAAACCCGGACTCAATAACCCCGACGACCCCGCCTCGCCCAGCGGGCCGGCCGGTGCCGCCGACCCCGACGCCCTGGCCACCGCAGCCGACCGCGACGGCCGCACCCTCGCCCAGTCCAATCACGACGCGCTCGACGCTGCACTCGCCGCAGGTTTCGCCGACGGCGCACTCGGCACCTCGCACCGCGGCCTGCCCGTCCAACTGATCATCAAAGCCGACCTCGGCGACCTCGTCCGCGAAGCCGGACTCGCGACCACCGCCACCGGAACCCTGCTGCCCATCCGGGACTTGATCGCGATGGCCGGTGACGTCCAGCCGTGGTTGGCGATCTTCAAAGACGCCACCACTGTGCCGCTGCACTTCGGGCGCGGCAGACGTCTGGCCACCCGCGAACAGCGCCTCGTCTCTTTCGCCCGCCCCGACGGGGAAGTGTGCTCGGCACCCGGGTGTGATCAGCCCGCCACCCAGGTCGACATGCATCACGCCCACAGGGATTGGGCCAAGGGCGGTCTCACCGACATCGACGACCTCGCCCCGGCCTGCCCGCGACATAACCGGATGGTCGGTGACCAGCCCGGGCAGTACACCACCCGCATCGCCCGGTCCGGACCCGACGAAGGCCGCTGCCTGTGGCGGTTGAACGCCGAACCCGGTGCACCGCCCAACCCCGAGCGCCTCAACCGCCGACCCGACATACCCCGGCGGTTCGCAGAACACCTGAACACCGTGCGCAACGAGATCCACGGACCTGCCACCAGGTCCGGCGATGACTCGCGCCCAACCCTTCGTGACGCGCCCTACGCAAGCTCCGGGCGCTCCTCAGGGAGCAGCGGGCGCCCCGACGCCGTCGGCTACGGCGACCGCGGCCGGCGCCTCGAACTCGCTTATCGCGAACTGGTCCATCCGCGAACACCGCCGGAGCACCTCACCAGCCCACCGCTGACCCCGGTCGAAGCAGAACTCGCACGCATACTCACCGACCACCGGTGACGGCAAAGCAGATCGCCTCGCCGACTACCACCGCGGCGACCGGGCCGTCGAACCGTCAGTGCCGCAACGGCGCGGGACTCCACAGTCCGCTGCGGGTGGCGGTGCCGGTCTCGATCTCGGCGAGCGTGTCGACGTCGCCGTATGGCTCGTAGCGTTCGAGGGCGCCCCAGTCGCGTCCGATGTCGGCCATCAGATAGGTCGGCACCGCCGTCGCCTGCTGGGAGACCTCGAGCCAGCCGAGCGGACCGCCGCCGAAGCGGTTCTGCCACGCCGACACCGCGGCTGCCAGGTCGGAGCCCGGCTTGATGCGCCACTTCGGGATCTCCGCGACCCCGACGTCGTGGGTGAACGGGCGCTGGCACGGGAACGCCAGGCCCGAAGTCCAGTCGATGTGGACCGGGTCGGTGCTGCCGACCACGTCCTGCAGGGTGTCCATCTGCGGGATCCGCGGCGGGGTGAGCACGATGAACCGGTCCTCGGCGAGGTTGTCGTCGGTCGCGACGATCCGCACGGCGGTGGTGTCGGACGGCAACTCGTCGGTGTTGTAGCGCAGGTTGCGCCACGACGGCCGTGGACCGGGATCGATCAGTTCGGTGTCGCCGGCGGCCTCGAGGTCGGCATCGCCGGTGTCGGGACCGATCGGGTCCGCGGTGTACTCGAGCATCACGTTCGGGTTGTCGTACTCACCGGCCACCGACATCGTGAGCAGCGGGCGGTCCCGCCAATCCGGCGGCAGCGCGTACCACCCGGAGGTGAGGCGGGCCGGGACCTGGTCGAGCTTGGAGTAGCTGCCCATGACCGGCGTCGAGGCGGGATCGAGGAAGAACGGGAGCGCCGCGGTGCTGCCGTTGATCCCGGGTTCGGCGATCTCGCCGCCGCCGGTACCGCCGGGGTTGGAGTTGACGATGTCGGGGGACTGCCAGACGTCGCCGGACAGGACACCCAGCGACCCCTCGCTGGCTGTCGACTCGAGTGCTGTCGGCACACCGTTGGGGGAGAATCCCGAGGTGGACGGCACGCTGCCCGGTGCGGGCGGTGGTCCGCCGAGAGGGTTGGGCAGCGTCGGGTCGACCGGGCGGAGCATGTCGCGGTCGGGGTCGGACTCCACCCAGACCTTGTCGGCCATCCCGCACGGGTTGCCGGCGACGGCGGCGAAGTTGGACCGGGGTACCGAGTACGACGAGCTCTGGTGGATGCCGGCGAAGATCGCGGTGACGATCTGGAAGACGACCACCGCCATCGCCAGATAGGCCAGCGGGGCGGCCGCCATCGAGGCGACCAGTCGTCGGTACCACCGCTGATGCGCGGCGTCGGCGCCGGTGGATTCCTCGACGTGCGGATCGGTCCCGGTGAACGGCTCGCGGAAGTGGAACCACAGTGCGACCAGCAGCAGGGCGAGCGCGGCATAGAGCAGCACGCTGCCGAGCATGATGCCGCCGATCTTGACCTGCTCGACGCCCCACGGCATGCCCCACGCGGAGTAGTAGTAGTACGAGTTCGGCGCGGTGAAGGCGAGTCCGCCGATGAAAAGGACGAGCGCGCAGAACAGGGTGCGGTTTCGCCTCGAGTGCATGGACTGCTGGCTGGCGGCGATGGCCGCGATCGCGGCGAGGGCGGCCGCGATACCGGCGAAGACGCCGAAGTGGTGGGTCCATTTGGTGGGGGTGAACATGAGGAACACCAGCGATGCGAAGGTGATCGCGACGATGCGGCGGGTCGGGCCGATGGCGGTGCCGGGGATGCGGTTCTTGCGGACCAGCACTGCCGCCGAGACGACCAAGCCCAGGATCATGGCCAGTACCGCGAACCGACGGGCGATGGAACCGTCGGCGGAGAAGGCGAAGAGCGCCGAGTAGCGACCGATCTCGTTGTACCAGCTCATCGACGGCCCGAGCGCCGACTTCATGCTCGACGCCTCGACGAACGACCGCAGGGTCAGGTTCGAGAACACGACGAAGACGACGAAGGTTCCGGCGGCGAGGATCGGCGCGATGAGCGCCACGAACGACCATCGCAGCGAGCGTTTGCGATCGCGGTCGGCGGTCGCGGGATCGCCGGATGCCGATCCCGCGGATTCGGTGTCGGCGGAGGACAGTTCGGCGACGACGCGGGCTCGCTTGATGAGCGCCATGATCATCGGGCGTGCGCCGGCGATCAGTGCCGCCACCGCGAGCAGGCCCGTCGGGCCGGCGGCGATGCTGAACGCTCCGATCAGGCACGCGACGGCGGCCGGCAGCATTCGACCGGTGGCGATGGCCCGCTCGACCGAACACCAGGTCAGCAGGGCACCCAGGCAGATGATCGGTTCGGGCCGTAGGCCGTTGTTGAAGGGGAACCAGCACGCGAGGAACGCGAACGCCGCCGTCCAGGCGACCATCGGGCGGGTCAGCGCGGCACGTCCCAGGCGGGGGAGAACCTCGTGACTGACGATGAGCCACACCAGGATTCCGCACAACAGTGCGGGCAGACGCATCCACGGACTGGCCACCGAGATGTGGCTGAGCAGTCCGAAGACCTGGTAGTACCAACCGAACGGCGCCTCGGGCGCGCCGTACCAGCGGAAGTAGTTCGCGGTGTAGTCGCTGTCCTGGGCCACCCTCGACATGGTCAGGAGGTAACCGTCGTCGGAGGTGTTGGGCCCGATCATGTGCCACACGATCAGCGCGCCGATCACCACATAGTCGCGCGCATTGAGTCGCCACCACCGTGCCGGGAAGATCCGACGATGCCGTCGGCCGTCGGTCGAGTCCAGTGCTGCCAGGGCGGACAGAGCCAGTAGCGTCGACGCCACTCCGACGATCACGACCAGCCACTTCGAGATGGTCGGCGCGGTGTTGTAGCGCGAATCGATGGTGACGTGGGCGTCGAGTCCCGCGATGTCGGCCGCCGGCCCGGCGAGATCGGTGAAGAGGCCGGTCACCTGGGGGCGCTGGTCGGACGAATACTTGAAGGCCTCTTTGTCCTCGGTCGTGCCGGCGAGTGGCTCGTCCTCGCCGTCCTCGTTCCGGATACCGCTCGTCATGCCGACGAATTCGGCGGTCACCGCGTCGGAATCGGCATGCACGACGATCTCTCGGCACCCCTGGTCGCGCATGTCCTGCAGCGTCGCCGACACCAGCGAGACGTTGCGGATGACCACCTCGACGCCCTGCCGGTCCAGGGGCGCATCGGCAGCACCGGTCTTGCGGATGAACAGGCCGCGCTCACCGGACTTCGGTGCCTGCTTGGGAGTCGTCGAGAGCAGCACCGACCCGCCGGGCGGCAGGGCGTTCACGGCAGTGCAGGGAATCGAGACGTCGAGGTCGACGGGCGTGTAGCCGATCAGCGGGGCCGACACCGAACCGATCTGACCGTTCTGCGGCCAGTCGATCTCGGCCGTTCGCTGCGACACCGGCATGAGGGGAGTCGCGAGTGCGAGCAGGAATCCGAGTAGACCGTTGACGATGGCGACGATCCTCGCTCGTCGAACGGTCTGCGCTGGCACAAAGAGAGATGGTAGCCGTTGGGATGTCTCACCCCCGTCGGCGGCGGTGCGGGCACGACGGGCGGGTGCTCACGGTCGCGCCGCGGCGACGCAGGAACGCCGATCGCCAGGTCAGGGCCAGTAAGGTGAACGCCATGTCCGACGCCGAGGTGCCCGACCGTCTGCCGATCCTGCTGCTCAACGGCCCCAACCTGAACACTCTCGGCACCCGGGAGCCGGCCGTCTACGGCTCGGACACCCTGGCCGACGTGGTCGACCTGGCCGAGCGCACCGCCGCCGAACTCGGTTTCGGTGTACGCGCGGCGCAGACCAATCACGAGGGGCAGATGCTCGACTGGATCCACGAATCCGTCGGCGAGATCAGCGGCATCGTCATCAACCCCGGGGGATGGACCCACACCTCGGTCGCCCTCGCCGATGCGCTCGTCGTCCCCGATGTCCCGATCCTCGAGGTGCACATCAGCAACGTCCATCGGCGCGAGGCATTCCGGCATCACTCCTATGTGTCACCGATCGCCGCCGGGGTCATCGCCGGTTTCGGCATCCGCGGTTACGAATTCGCGGTTCGCCGACTCGTCGATCTGGTCGGCTGACCAGAGCGGCACGGTTCCCAGGAACCGTCCAGGTTTCTCCCAGGGAGGGAGCAGTGGGCGCCGATAGCTTTCGTCGTATGCACAAGCGAACCTCTGCCTCTGCCCTTGCCTCTTCTCCTCGCCGCGTGCGCGTCGCCATCGTGTCGGCGCTGCTGGCCGGGGGCCTGCTCCTCGGTGGCTGCACCACCGACGCTCCCAGCACGTCATCGGCCTCGACCTCTGCGTCTTCGTCCGTGTCCTCCTCGATCACCACCGAAGACGCGTCAACCACCGCCACCACGATCTCGTCGTCCGCCGAAGCCGCTCAGGCGTTCCTTGCCACCCTGTCCGATGAACAACGCGAGCAGGTCACCTACGACTACGACGACGAGACCAAGACGACGTCGTGGTCGAACTTCCCGGTCACCTTCGTCGACCGCGCCGGGGTGAACCTCGCAGATCTGTCCGACGAGCAGCGGGCCGCCGCGATGAAGGTCCTGGAAGCGCTCCTCAGCGACGAGGGCTACGCCACCGTCACCGGAATCATGGGCAATGACAAATATCTTCATGAGAAGAGCAGTTCGACGGAGGAGTCGCTCGGCCAGTACTACATCGCCTTCTTCGGCGATCCGTCTGATTCGAGTGCCTGGGAGATCCAGTTCGGCGGGCACCATCTCGGCATCAACGCCACACTCGATGGCGCGGCCGATGAGATCACCTTCGCTCCCACACATCTGGGAATTCAGCCGGCGGTGTACACCGATTCCGACGGCAACGAGGTCCAACCGTTCGACGGCATCTACACCACGGCGTTCGCGTTCTACGACAGCCTGACCGACGAACAAAAGGCAGCCCTGTACCAGGGGTCGACCGTCGCGAACATGGTGTGCGCTCCCGGAAGCACTTGTGATTACCCCACGGGGACAGGAATTTCGGGCGCTGATCTGACGGATGAGCAGAAAAAGCTGCTGCTCGACGTCATCGCGAACTGGGTGGGCCTGTCCGACGAGGAGACCACCTCCGAGGCACTCGCCGAGATCGAAGCGACGCTCGACGAGACCTACATCAACTGGTCGGGAGCCACCGCCTACGACATGACACAGGGTGACGGTATCTACTTCCAGATCTCCGGCCCCGACGTGTACATCGAATTCGCCGCGCAGCAGGGTTCCGCCGGTGCCGATGTCGAGGGCGTGACGACGTCGGGCTGGGGACACGTCCATACGATTTATCGCGATCCCGGCAACGACTACGCCGGCAGCGTGACCCAGCAAGCCGCCACCGGCATGGCCGGAGGAGCGGGCGGTCCCGGCGGGCAGGCTCCGGCTGGATCTCGCCCCGCCAGTGGTTAGTTGTCAGCCTCGGGCAGCCGCCGTCAAGCGACTCGCGAGTCCAGAAATCATCGACTGGCGCAACCGTAGGGTTGCAGAACCTCCGGACTGCTGCAACTATGGAGTTGCAGCAATCAACTTAGGCGAGGGAGTATCGATGAGCGAGAACACAACCACACATGACGTGACCGATTCGGCGACAGGAGAATTCGACCGGATCGAGCGCGAGATCGCGATCGACGCACCCGCCGACCGGGTCTGGTCTCTGGTCAGCGAACCGGGATGGTTCATCAACGACAAGGCGATCACCGAGCACCGGATCGAACGCGACGGCGACCTGTCGACCATCCACGACCCGGTCCACGGCGCCTTCACCTTCCGCACCGTCGAACTCGACGAGCCGCGATACGCAGCGTTTCGATGGCTCGCCGATGCCGCTGATCCGCAATCGGATTCGACCCTCGTCGAGTTCTGGATCACGCCGGCGGACTCCGGCGTGCTCCTCAAGGTCGTGGAGTCCGGTTTCGCGTCGCTGCCGGGAACGGAAGCGGAGCGACGCGCACGGTTCGACGGCAACAACGAGGGATGGACCATCGAACTCGAGCTGGCCCGAACACATCTCGGCGGCGTGCATGCCTGACGTCGCTCCCGTCGAGGTCTTCGCCGCGCTGTCCGACGAGAGCCGATGGCAGATCCTCACGCGACTGGGTTCGGAACCCGCGTCCGCGTCACATCTCGCGGCCGAACTCCCGATCAGCAGGCAGGCGATCGCGAAACACCTTCGGGTCCTCACCGAGGCGGGGCTGGTGACGTCCTCACGTGTCGGCCGCGAGATCCGTTACGAAGCCGTGGGGGCACAGCTGTCGCGGGTTGCGCATCGGCTCGACACCATCGGCCGTGGTTGGGATCGCCGTCTGGCCGACATCAAACTCCGCGCCGAAGAGGGCTGAGCCGCACGACAACCCTCCATGATCCGAAAGAAGCGACACCCATTGCTCCCTGAGGTGCGAGGAGCGATAGCGACGAGCCTCGAAGGGTCCTGGTGAGACGACTCGAGAGACCCTTCGTGACGCTCGCAAGTTCGCTCCTCAGGGAGCAGAGGGGGCGTCGACTCGCTCCCTCAGCTCAGAGAGCGCAGGGCTCCTCAGGGGGCGGCTGTAGCGGAGGGAGCAGCGGATCCGATCACCTCGTCGATCGCCCTGGCGGTGTCGGCGGCGTGGGGTGCGCGGATCATCGAGATGTGGTCGCCGGAGACGTCGTGAAAGGTCACGGCGCCGGTCGACATCCGCCGCCACAGGCCCGGGTCATCGGGATTGGTGCGGGCGCGGATGACGCCGACGGGACCCGCGTACTCCCGGGGTCGGTACCGGCGGATCATCCTGGTGCCCAACCGGAAGAACACGATCCACTGAACCGGCGTCGGGAGCTCGACCATCCCCGCGGTGGGGACGAGGACGGCCAGCGCGAGCTCCTTCACGATTCGCTGGGGGAGCGGTTCGCGGGCAGGCGTGGGGTCGTCCCCGGTGCGGTCGGGCAGGGCGGTGTCGCGGGTGCCGCCGCGCAGCGCACGCAGGCGTCCGACGATCCCGACCTTCTCACCACGAACCCGCTTGGCCAGTGCCGGGTCGAAGAGCGAGTCCAGCACGACGACTGGATCACATGTCTCGCCGGCCTTGGTCAGCTGCGCCGCGACCTCCATCGCGACGAACCCGCCCAGCGAGTAGCCGCCGACCTGGTACGGACCGTGTGGTTGCACCGATCGCATGTCGGCGATCGCGCGTCGTGCCGCGGCGCGCACGGAATGATCAGCGCGGCCGCGCTTTTCGACGCCACGCGACTGGATCGCGTAGACCGGCCGGTCGGTCTGCAGTGCTCGGACGACCGGGGTGAGGCTGGTCGCCAGGCTACCGGCGCCGGCCACCAGGAAGATCGGCCGGCCCGTGCCCTGTCGCAGCGGGATGAGGGTGGCCCCCGACGCGTTCGCCGACCGCTCCTTCGCGGCCGACTCGATGCGCTGGGCGAACAGCGCGATGGTCGGCGCCTCGGCGAGCATCGCGGTGTTGACGTCCAGCTGGAGGTGATGCTGCACCTCGGCCAGCATCTTCGCGGCGGCCAGCGAGTCGCCGCCGAGTTCGACGAAATCCTCGTTCCGGCCGATGGATTCGAGGCCGAGGATCTGGCACCAGAACCGGTGCAGCGCCATCTCGGTCATCCCGCTGGGCGGTTCGTGATCCGGACGTGCGGGCGGCGAAGGCATGGCCGCCCGGTCCACCTTGCCGCGCTCGTTGCGCGGAAGTTCGGCGAGCACGATGATGTCGCGCGGAATCATCCACGGGGTCAACGTCTTCCCGAGCTCCTGCCGGATCTCGGCCGGGGAGGGTGACCACTTCTCGGGGTCCACGGCGACGTGGGCGGTGAGCCGTGCCTCGTCGCGGTTGGCGGTGACGACCGCGTCGGTGGTCCAGGGCAGCGCGCGGATGGCGGCTTCCACCTCGAGCGGTTCGACGAGGTACCCGCGGATCTTGATCGCGTCATCACTGCGCCCGAGGAGCGCGAGTTCGCCGGACTCGTCGAAGCGTCCGAGATCGCCGGTGCGATAACGTGTCCGGCCGTCGTGCAACCCGATGAAGCGCGTCGCCGTCAGCTCCGGATCCTGGTGGTAACCGGACGCTACATGGGCGGATTCGACGATGACCTCGCCCGTGCTGCCGACCGGCAGATCGTTCCCGTCCGCGTCGACGATCCGGACGTGCTTGTCCGACGCCGGCACGCCCACGGGGATGGCGCCGGGCTCGACGTCCCGCTCAGGCGGGAACAGGTTGAAGGCCAGGTTGCCGACCTCCGATGCGCCTGCCCAGCAACAGAAGACTCCGTCGGTCAGGATCGTGTCGCGGGCCAGCTGGATGTCGGCGCGGTGCGTCGGCTCACCGCAGGTCGACAGCAGTCGCAGGGATTCGACGGCGTCGTCGGCCGACAGCTCACCCAGCCAGGATCGCAGCAGCGACGGGGTGCAGTGCGCGGTGGTCGCCTCCTGTGCGACAAGCCAGTCCCGAAGCCCGGTCGTGGTGCGGCGGCGGACATCCCAGAGCAGCATGGTCGACCCGTTGAGCAAGCTCATCGCGAGCGCGTCGAGGCCGCCGCCGAAGCTGAGGGGCAGTAGGACGACGGCGCGGTCGTCGGGTCGCATGCCGAGGAAGCGACGGCCGTCCCGGGCGTGGTTGACCGGCATCTTCTGCGCCAGCACCACGCCTTTGGGGGTGCCGGTCGAGCCCGAGGTGAACAGCAGGACCGCCGGATCGTCAGGACCGGGCTGGTCCGCGATACGCGTCTGACCTGGTTCTCGGGCATCGGCTGCGGTGTCCAGGACATGGGCACCGGACCGTTCCAGCACGACCTCGCGTCGGTCCGGCGGCAGGAACGGGTCGAGAAGGACGAGGGGGCGTCCCGAACACAGCACCGCCAGCATCCCGATCACCGAGTCGATGTCGGATTCGATCTCCACCGCGACGGGTCGGTCCGGATCGGTGGTGGCGACGATCGTGCGCGCGAGGTCGTCGACCCGGGAGGCGGCGTCGGCGAACGTGATCGACTGCTCGGGGGTCTGGAGTGCGACGGCCTCGCCACGTACCGCGGCGACGGCTCGCCATCGGGCCGCGGCGGTGTCGGCGGCGTCGACGCCCGGAAGGTCGGTGACGACCGTGGCGCCGGTGGGAGTCACCCGGGCTTCGGGAGGGTTATGGCTGTTCATGTCCTCAAACTTCCGCGGAGCGGGAAACGTCGACGGTCATGGACGGGCCAGGCGAACTCGAGCCCGGGCAACGGTGCCACGCCGCGCGGGACTCGGCCCCTCCTCCGGTCCCGACAGCTTGCCTGGCAAACCTACCCTTAGTCGCGCGAAGGAGCACGATCGGAGCGGGTGGGAGTACGGAAGCGGCCTGGTCGGCCGGGCATGACACCGGAAGCGGAGACATCCGGCCGGTCGGCGGTAACGTGTTCACCGGTCGTCGGACGGTGTGGTCCTGCATCGCCGTCCGCGACGACGGGTGTTCGAGGCGTGCGAGGAGAGATCGACGATGCAGTACGACGAAGTGGTCTTGGGACGTCGCAGCACCCGCGGGTTCACCTCCGACCCCGTGCCTCGGGAGCTCATCGAGGAGATCCTCACCCTCGCCATGCGAGCCCCGTCGTCGATGAACACACAACCGTGGAACTTCCACGTGATCACGGGCGAACCGTTGGATCGCATCCGCGCGGGCAACACCGAGCGCAACCTGGCCGGCGTTCCCCATTCGCGAGAGTTCCGGACGGGCGCGGAGAAGTTCACCGGAACGCACCGCGACCGTCAGGTCCAGGTTGCGAAGCAACTGTTCGGCGCGATGGGCATCGCCCGCGAGGACATGGAGATGCGGCAGGACTGGGTGCTGCGGGGGTTCCGTCAGTTCGACGCCCCGGTCTGCGTGATCGTGACCTACGACCGCATCCTCGACGGCAGCGACGACACCCCGTTCGATTGCGGCGCGGTCTCGAATGCGCTGGTCAACGCCGCCTGGTCGCGCGGTCTCGGCGCGGTCATCAACAGCCAGGGCATCATGCAGTCGCCCGTGGTTCGCGAGCACGCCGGGATCCCCGACGATCAGGTGATCATGAAGAGCATCGCGCTCGGCTGGCCGGATGAGACCTTCCCGGCCAATGCGGTGGTCTCCGAACGCAAGTCGGTCGCCGAGGCCGCGACGTTCGTCGGCTTCGAGTAGCGGTGGGGCTGATCCTGCCGGGGCTCAGCGTGACAGCGCCGCACGCGCGGCCGCGGCCACGCCCCCGTGATGAATCGGGCCGTGGCCCGGGAGCAGGATGTCGGCGTCGAGGTCGGTGAACCGTTCGACGCTGCGTCGCGCGGTGGGTTCGTCGTGCTGGAAGAGCGACGGGATGCACTGCGGGCCGGTGATCGACGAGATCTCGTGTCCGCTCACCAGTGCGTCGCCGGACACCAAGGCGCGGCCGTCGGCGACGAGGTAGGCGCTGTGGCCGTCGGTGTGGCCGGGGCTCGCCACGGGGACCGGTGCGCCCGGGAGGTCGAGCGGTCGGTGCCCATCGGTGGAGAACCCCGACGCCCGCGCGAGACCCGCGCGGCTGAGGACGCCGAGCGGAGTGGTCTTGGCCAGCCACGCCCACAGGCGGGGATTCGCCACCTGCGGGGCGAGATCGAGCGCGTTCGCCTGCTGGAGGTGATGGCGCAGCGCGTGATCCACCTCGACCGGGTCCATGTAGACGTCGAACCCGTACTGCGCCTGCAGCTTGACGAGACCACCCAGGTGGTCGACGTGAGCATGGGTGAGGAGCGCGCCACGTACGTCCTCGGGCTTGCGGCCGATCCGTTCGATGGACTCGACGACCTGGGCGGCCTGGCCCGGATAACCGCCGTCGATGAGCGTCAGCTCGCCGTCCTGCTCGAGCAGCACCCAGTTCACGACGTCGGTGGAGACGAAATGGGTTGTCGACGAATCGCCGTCGACCCGGGTGATCGTCATCGGTCGCGCGGTACGGAACGGGAGTCGCATCATCGTCACTTCCGGACGACGAGGACGAACGGACCGCGCTCGGTGACCTCGAAGCGCGGGTCGTCGAACACCGCCGGGTCGAATGTGACCGTGTAGCGTTTCACGTTCGGATCGTTGGGATAGACGTCCTCGGCGAGGCGGAGCGTGTAACCGTCTGCGCTGTAACGGAACAGGAAGACATTCGGCGGGGTCCAGGGGGATCGGTCGAGCGCGTCGACGAGCTGGTCGGCGTTCTCGCTCTTCGCCCAACGCTCGATCGCGGCTGCGCGCTTGTCGAATTCGGCCAGCGGGTTCGCGTAGTGCGAGGTGAGTCCCTGGAATCCCCAATACGGGTAGATCGACAGGAAACCGAAGTCGGCGGTGAGGACGACGTTTTCGGTGCGCGGCCGGCCGGTCTGTTCACCGATCAGCTTGTCCAGCTCCGCGAAATAGGATTCGGCACCCGCCGGGCGGGCGTCGGCGCGTTCGCCGTATCCGTCGGTGTCGGTGTAGGCGGTGGTGATCTCGGTGGCGAGATGACCCGGGATGCTCTGTGCCATCGCGATTGCCGAGAGGACGGCGAGTGCGCCGACGACCACACGAACGTCACCGAAGCGCCGTACCGCCGCATGCGCGAGGTCGACGACACCGAAGACGCCCGCCGCGCTCAGTGTGGCCACCAGGATCGGCTCGAGACGGAACGAGAGCAGGGTCGTGCCCAGGGCGGTCATCAGCATCGACAGCAGGCAGAAAAGATAGACCGTCACCACCGTGACGCCCATGGCCAGTGCGACGGTGCGGGTGCGGAAGCGCAGCAGAATCCAGAGGAGGCCGATCATCGTGATCGCGCCCACGAGGTTCAGCCCGAACATCGGCAGCGGCAGCACCGAACCGCGTTCGGGCAGATAGTGTTCGGCGGTACCGCCGCTGGCGGGCGTGTTGGTCAGGCGGGCCCACAGGTAGGGCGCCCACACCAGCAGGGCGATCAGGCCGGAGATGACCCCGACGGCGACCAGACGACCGATCACAGCGAGCACGACACCGCGCCGGCGGCTGGTCACCGTGGCCGACGGAGTGGCCTTGTTCGACGCGCTCAGCCAGCCTTGGACGGCGAAGTAACCGGCCAGCAGGACAGCTGAGAGGGCGAACAGTCCGGTGTAGAGCGTGTAGGTAGCGGCCGAGATCCCCAGGAACACACCGGACGCCGCCACCGCAGGCCAACTCGTCGCGCCGAAGAGCGGACCCACGGGTCCGTCGGCGGCACGGGTTCGTCCGCGCAGCGCGTAGGTCAGCGTGATCAGCATGGGTACGCCGATCAGCACCAGAATGGCCGCATACGGCTCCGGCGAGGCGTACAGCAACGTTACGGTGGTGACCGCGAGGCCGAGCGCGACACCGCGATCCGCCCCGAACATGCGGATGAACAGGACGACGCCGACGGCCGCGGCCACCGCCATCGACACGATCGCCCAGGTCTTGTAGGCCTCCCAGCCGGGTTGGCCGAGCAGGTTCGCGAACCGGCCGCCCCACCAGAACCAACCGGCTGGGTAGTAGGGCGGCAGATCGGTGTAGGTCATGTCCGCCAGGTGCGGGCTCGACGTCATGCGGGTGAGGTACTCGGTGCGGAACTCCTGGTCGACCGAGAGTCCGAAGAGGTAGAGACGTGTCGCGCCCAGCGGCATTCCGATGGTCACCGTGACGAAGCCGGACATCGCGGCCGCCGACAGCACCGGCACCAGCAGTCGGCCCTTGCCGTAGCGATAGAGCAGTGCGGCGACCACCAGGATGGCGATCGCCAGCACCTGTCCGGCGGTCGTCAGCGACCGGGTCACGTTGGAGGAGTTGAACGCCGGCCACTCGACGGTCCCGATGGCCGTCAGTCCCGCCATCGACACCAACCCGCCGACCACCACGGCGATCAGCAGTGACAGGACGGCCCGCCCGTAGCCTGTTGTACTTCGAAGGTCGGCCGGCGAGGCTTCCCCCGCTCCCTGAGGTGCGGTTGGCGACTCTCCCCCGGCTCCCTGAGGTGCGGTGGGCGACTCTCCCCCCGCTCCCTGAGGAGTCCCGGAGCTTGCGGAGGGACGTCTCGAAGGGTCAGGTCGGTTCATCACGTCCACTCAGACTCTGCTGTTCAGCGATTGGGCGATTCAGCGATCAGATCGGCAGCTTGCGGAAGATCGGACGCGGGATGTGGCGGAGCACCATCATGATGTAGCGGAACGGCCCCGGCACCCAGACGATCTCCTTGCCCTTGGTGGCCGCGGCCACCGCGAGGCGACCCACGTCCTCCTTGTCGACCGTGAGCGGCGCTTCCTTGACATGCGCCGACAACCGGGTGCGCACCTGGCCGGGACGGATGACGAGGACGCGAGCACCGAAGGGGCGCAGCGCCTCTCCGAGCCCGAGGTAGAAGCCGTCGAGTCCGGCCTTGGTGGAGCCGTAGACGAAGTTGCTGCGGCGGACGCGCTCGCCGGCGACGGAGCTCATCGCGATGATCTGTCCGTGCCCCTGCGCCTTGAACTTCTCGCCCAGCAGCACCCCGACGGAAACGGCTGCAGTGTAGTTGATCTCGGCTTCGGCGACCGCGAGACCGTGGTCCTGCCAGGCCTGCTCGTCGTCACCCTGGATGCCGAAGGCGACGATCGCGACGTCGACGTCACCGTCGGCGAACGCCTTGTCGATGACCGCCCGGTGCGTGTCGGTGGCGCGGGCGTCGAAGTCGATCTGCGTGACCTCGGTGGCGCCGGCGTTCTTGGCCTTCTCCACCGCCGCGTCGGCGGTGGGATCACCCGGCAGGGTGGCGAGGATGACCCGCGCGGGGCCCTTGCTGAGGTACTCCGCGGTGATGGCGAGCCCGATCTCGGAGCTGCCGCCCAGGACCAGGATGGACTGTGGGACGCCCACGGCGTTGATCATTGTGTACTCGCTTTCGGTGACGTAGAGGTCGGGTGCGCGTGCGGCGCGTCGAAAAGGGCAGTCGGTCAGGCGAGTTCGAGTCGCCGACCCATGTCCGACATGAACACCCGGTTGGGGTCGATGCGACGACGCGTCGCGATCCAGACATCGATCTCCGGGTACATGGCGTGGAAGTTCTCGGCCGAGGTGCGCGAGTCCTTGGCGGTGTAGAGGCGGCCGCCCATCGCCATGACGCGGCGGTCGAGCTCGTTGAGGAACTCGGCGAGGCCGGCCTTGACCGGGAAGTCGAGGCAGACGTTCCACCCCTTGAACGGGAAGCTCAGGGGCGCGCGATTGCCCTCGCCGAAGAGCTTGATGACGTTGAGGAAGCTGACATGGCCAGACGCCTGGATGTCCTCGATGAGCGCGGTGAACTCGCCCTCGTTGCCGGTCGGCACGATGAACTGGTACTGGCAGAAACCGCCGCCGCGTCCGTAGGCGTTGTTCCAGTCACCGAACACGTCGAGCATGTGGTAGAACTGCGCGAGATTCTTGACCTTGCCCTCACTGGGCGGTCCGATCCGGTAGTACGCCTCGCCGACCGCCGAGAAGCTGAGCTTGTTGGCGAGCCCGCGCGGGAAGATGTCCGGGAAGCGGACCAGTGGCTTGTTGTTGAACGACAGCGGGTTGTCGCGGTACTTCTCCGGCAGTTCGTCGACGCGGGCGAGATTGCCCCGGGAGAACGTGCCGCGGCCGAGCTTCGGCGGCGCGCTGATGGTGTCGAACCAGCCCGAGGCGTACTCGTATCCGTCCTCGAATCCGTCCTGGAGATGCAGGTCGAGGGTCTCTTGGAGCGAGCCGGTGCGCGCGGTGTCGGCGATGAAGTAGGCGCTTTCGGTGCGCTTCATCTGGATCTTGGCGCGCAACACGATGCCCGTCAGTCCGATGCCGCCGATGGTCGCCCAGAAGAGTTCGCCGTTCGGGTCGTCGGCCGAGCCGCCCGGCGTGAGGGCGAGGATGCGGCCGTCGGCGACGAGCAGTTGCATTTCGACGACGTGGTTGCCGAAGCTGCCCTGGCTGTGGTGGTTCTTCCCGTGGATGTCGTGCGCGATCGCGCCGCCCACCGTCACCTGTCGGGTACCCGGGAGCACCGGGACCCACAAGCCGTGGGGGAGCGCCGCCTGCATGAGCGTGTCCAGCGAGACGCCGGCGTCGAGGTCGACCGTGGCCGACTCGTCGTCGATCGCGTAAATCCTGGTCAGTGGGGTCATGTCGATGGTGAGGCCGCCACTGTTCTGGCCCGACTCGTTGTACGAGCGGCCCAGCCCGCGGGCGATGACACCGCGCTTGAGGTAGTCCGGCTTGTCCGCGTTGTCGTCGGCCACGCGGGCCACCGCCTCGGCGATGACCTCGGGATACGGCGTGGACAGGACGTGACCCTCGATCGGGGTGGTGCGAGACCAACCCACCAGCTTGCGGGTCGTGATCGGCAGCAACTCTTCAGTAGACATCGCTAGAGAGATTACCTGGGCGGGGTTCGCGCACCGACCGTCATGCCGAGGGGAGGCGGAGTCGTACCGCGGGTCGAGCGCCCCGTCGATGCCATCGAGAAACGCACCATTGACTGATGGCACGATCCGTGGTGGCATGAATCACAGACGTAATACCGCGCACGACGAGGAGCCCGGCATGGAAGCGCTCAGAGATGTGACCCGTTCCGACGACGGAATCGACGAGGTGTCGCAGCGCCTGCTGGCATCTGCCGCGCGGTTGTCGCGCAATGCACTGACCGAGATCGACTGGGATGCGCCGCTCGAGAAGGACAAGTACGGCTGCAGCCCGGAGTGGTCGACTCTCTATGGAACGGCCTACTGGGATGAGATGACCGAGCAGCAGCGGATCGCCCTCACCCGGCACGAGACGGCGTCGATCATGAGCATCGGCATCTGGTTCGAGATGATGCTGCAGGAGATGGTGATCCGCGATCAGTACCTCGGCGACTACCACCGCCCGGAGTTCCAGTTCGCCCTGACCGAGGTCGCCGACGAGTGTCGGCACTCGCTCATGTTCGCCAAGACGTCGTACAAGCTGACCGGGACCAGCTACACGCCGCACCCGCGCCTGGGTCGCTTCGGCAAGTTGTTCATGCGCGTCGCGGGCAGTGAAGTCGCCTACGCCGGAATCCTTGCCGCCGAGGAAGTCCTGGACGTGCTGCAGCGTGGCTGCATGCGTGACGATCGGGTGCTGCCGCTCGTGCGCACCGTCAACGAGATCCACGTCCTCGAGGAATCTCGCCACATGCGTTTCGCGCGTGAAGAGGTGCGCCAGTCCATGGCGGACGCCAGTTGGATTCGGCGACAACTCAGTTCGGTGATCACCGCGATGGCCGTGTCCTACATCCTCGTCAGCCTCGTCCGCCCGAAGGCCTACGCCGACGCCGGTCTGGACCACCGTCGGGCGGTCGGAGAGATGCGCCGCAACCACCATTTCCAGTCGATGGTCCGCTCGGGTTGCGCGCACTTGATGGGCTTCCTCGACGAGGTGGGTCTGCTCACCCGGCCCGCGGCGCGCATCTACCGCAAGGTGCACATGCTCTGACGGGCCGGTGCCGAACGTCCCCGGCGATCACGAATCCTGGTGCGGCGGAGTGATGATCGCGGCGTTGACCAGCGAGAGCAGGTCTTCGATGCCGGTGCCGTCGGGCAATTGGTCGGCGAAGTCGGTCTCCAGTGCGGCCAGGCCGTGCGCCATGGCGAAGGTTGCGACGGCGATGAGGTTGCCGGGCACGCCGCCGCCCCAACCGTGGTCGGCGGCGTCGGAGACGGTGCGCGTGTGCAACTCCCATCCGCGCGCCCGTGCCGCGACCAGGTCGGGCGCCTTGTTGTCGACGAGTCGTGAGCCCATCATCAGCGTGACCGTGGCGCGGTTGTCACGCGCGAATCGGACGTAGACCTGCCCCAGCGTGGCGACGGCCTCGCCGAGCGGGGCGTCGTCCGGCAGCTGCTCGAGCGCGCGCATGTGTTCGGTGTGGAGGTTGTCGAAACCGCGTACCGCGACCGCGGTGAACAACGCCCGACGATCGGCGAAGTGGTGGGCCACCGACTGATGCGTGATACCCACCCGGCGGGCGATCGCACGCAGGCTCGCGTTCTCGGGTCCGGCCTCGTCGAGTTCGGCGACAGCCGCGACGAGCAGAGCTTCACGGACCTCGGGCGCGGTCCGGCGTCGGATCGGGCAAGCCGGCTTCTGCATGCCCGCGATTATGGCTCACCGCGTTCGTGACGTGGCATGACCTCGCCCTCATGTGCGAGCCGGGCGGCGGGTCGGCCAGGACGTCGGCTTCGGATCTTCACGGTTGTGTTCCGATCTGGGCGTCCGACGGGCGATTCATTCTGCGACGATGGGTGCCATGGAGCCAGCCCACGCCAGTCCGGTCGACGGCACTCGATGAGAACGACCGTGCTGGGTGTGCCCAGTAGTGCCGGCGCCTACTGCGTGGGTGTAGAACGAGCGCCCGGCGCGTTGCGAGCTGCCGGCCTTGTCGAACAGCTGCGGGCGTCGGGCACGGACGTCGTCGATGCCGGCGATCTGACGACGCGGCTGTGGTTTCCCGACCGTGAGCGACCGTTCGCGCAGAACCTCGGCGAAGAGGCGGATGCACTCGTCGAGCTTTCCACCGCTGCGGCGAGCCTGCTCGCAGCGGAGCAACGTCTGCTCGTGCTCGGCGGAAGCTGCACAGTCGCCGTCGGACTCTGTGACGCGATGGCACGTGCCGGAGAACGGCCCAGCTCGTCTACATCGACCGGCATCTGGATCTCAACACCCCCCGCTCGACGACGGAGGGCTCACTGAGCTGGATGGGGATGGCACACGCGCTGGGTCTCGAGGGGGCCGCGCCGGAGTTGGTCGATCTGATGTACCGCACACCGTTGTGCAGCCGTCGGAGCTGGTCTACCTCGGCGTTGATCTGAGTCGAGAAACAACTGATTGGGAACGCGGACAGGCTGCAGAACACAGAATCGCGGTCGTCGATCAGACCGCGCTCTGCGACGACCCCCGAGGTGCGGCCGCCGACGCCCGCCGGATTCTGGCGTCCGGACCGTTCCTGGTGCATCTCGATGTCGACGTACTCGACTTTCTGGACGCGCCGATCGCCGAGAACGTGAACGGCCGAAACAGCGGGCCGACCATCGCGATACTCGGACAGGCACTCGGCGCGCTGCTACAAGATCCCGACCGCTGGGGGTTGTCGATCGGGCAGCTCGACCCGGCGCATGCGTCGGCAGATCGAACCGCGATACCCAGGCTCGTGTCGGTGCTCGTCTCGGCACTGAGCTCCACCTAGCCCCGTGTGGTGACACCCGCTCACTTGCGTCTGTACCGGCTCGATCCGCGGTGAGCTGATCCGGCCGTGTCCCGAGTCACCGACCCATGGAATAGAACTCGTGATTGGGTGCCACCGCCGTCAGGTGTGCGAGTCGGTTCGACGCGGCGAAGAACGCAGTGATCGCCCCGACGTCCCAGATCTCGTAATCGGTGAGCCCCGCTTGCCGGGCGCGAGCCATGTCGCTGTCCGCGAACAGTTCTGGGGTCCTGGTCAGGGCGAGAGTGAGATCGACGATCGCGCGCTGACGCTCATCCAGGACCGCTCCGGCAGGGTTGGTTGCCACGTGATCGGAGAGGTGTGGATCCTTGGATCGCACGCGCAGGATGGCGCCGTGGGCGACGACGCAGTAGATGCATCTGTTCGCTCCGGACGAGGCGACGACGACCAACTCGCGTTCGGCTTTCGACAGCGGGCCCGGTTCCTCCATCAGGACGTCGTGATAGTCGAGGAACGCTCGTAGCTCGTTCGGGCGATGCCCCAGCGCGCGAAAGATGTTGGGGACGAAACCAGACTTCTCCGCGATGGGGTGGATGCGATCGCGAAGGTCATCCGGCAGGTCGGCGAGTTCGGTCAAGGGGAATCGGCTCGTGGTCATGGCAAGGCCTTCCGTCACAGGGGCGCACCCTGCTCGCTTCGCGAGGAGTCCATGGTCGCGCCTTGCGACGTGACTCACCACCCCCGGAAGAAGGGGTCACGGCCATCACGCATGGAGTTCATGGCGGAGGTCCGCGTCGGATGGCTTCGAAGCAAAGACGCGGGCGTTCGGTGGACCTTGCCAACGTGCGATGTCACATATAGAGTCCCTGCCACTGGCAGGCAGAACGCGGCTCGGCAGGCATAAGGCCAGGTCGAGGCGCGGATGCCTGATGTCGATGGGGGTCCGATGAAGAAGTCCGTTGCGTATGCAGGCTCGTGGTGGATCGTGTGGGTGGTCATCGCGGTGATGTCCGTGTCGGCGTTCTACGTCGGCAAGCTGCGCCTGAGTGAGATCCCCGACCGGGCGACTGGCCACTCGCCGGCGGCGCCTGAGGCGGGCGTCGTGCGCGACAAGTCGATCGAGTACGTGGTGACCGGCCCGGCGGGCTCGTCAGCGCGGGTGTCCTACATCGAGCCCGGGGGACGGGTCGTCGACGACAAGGTGTCCGTTCCGTGGCGAGTGATTCTCCGTACCCGGGAACTGACGACGTCCGTCGGGGTCCTGACCCAGTCATCGGGCCGCGGGACGGTGTCATGTGCGGTGCGGGTCAACGGATTCGAGCGCGTACGCCAGGCCGGTACGGGCGCCGACGGCAGTACGGTCGCCAAGTGTCTGGTCCCGGTGGCGTAGATGAACACCGACGACGGGGAGCCTTCGATGGTCAACGCACGCGAGCGGTTCGCTCGACTTCGCCAGGGGCTCGCCGTGGAGATCCGGCGGCCCGTACGTTTCGACGTGATGCGTCGCGACTCCTCGCGGCCACGATTCGCGCGATTTCTCTACGCGTGTTCGGTACCGGTCATCGTCATCTGGCTTCTCATCGCAGGTGGTCTCAACATCGTTGTATCGCAACTGGAATCGACGGTCACCGAACATGCGCAGTCCTTCCTGCCCGACGAGGCGTCGTCCGTGCAGGCGCTCGTCAAGATGGGTGAGTACTTCGGCGGCGGGGGCAGCAACAACTTCGTCTACGTCCTGATGGAGGGCGACGAACCCCTTGGGCCCGAATCCCGTACGTACTACACCGACCTGTTGGCCGAGTTGACCGCGGACACCGAGCACGTCAACTCTGCGATGGACCTGTGGTCGAACCCCGACCTCGCCCCGGCCGCGCAGAGTGCCGACGGCCACGTCGCCTACGTCCTGGTGAACCTCGCCGGCAACATGGGCACCGCGCTCGCCATGGAATCGACCCAGGCAGCGCGTGACACCATCGCCGCGTCGACGCCGCCACCCGGCATCGACGTGCACGTCACCGGGCCGTCGGCCGTCGTCAACGACGAGATGGTCGCGATCAACGACTCCATCATCCTGCTGGTGTCGGTGTGCGCGTTGCTGGTCGGTGCCGTGCTGCTGCTCGTCTACCGGTCCGTGGTCACCGCGATGGTCCCGCTTCTCGGGGTGGGGCTGGCGTTGGCCGTGGCCCGCGCGACCATCTCGTTCCTGGCGGAGAACGAGATCATCAAGGTCTCGATCTTCGCGGCAGCACTGTCGGCGGTGATCGTCCTGGGCGCGGGCACCAACTACGGGATCTTCCTGGTGGGCCGATATCAGGAGGCGCGCCGAAAGGGACGTGACCCCGAAGACGCCTACTACGACGCACTGGCCGGCGTACAGCACATCGTTGTGGCGTCGGCGCTGACAGTGGCCGGTGCGATGGCGTGCCTCGCGGCAACGCGTCTGGCGATGTTCAGCACCTCCGGATTGCCGTGCACCATAGCCATTCTCATCACCCTCGCGGCTGCGCTCACCCTCGGCCCCGCGGTCCTGGCCCTCGCCACCAGGCTCGGGTTCGTGGAGCCGCGCGAGTCGGCGTCGCCACGACGCTGGCGCCGGATCGGAACCACCGTCGCTCGATGGCCGGCTCCGGTGCTCGCGGCCGCACTCGCGGTGCTCGCGGTCATGATCGTCCCGCTCGCCATGTACGCGCCGAGCTACAACGAACGTCGCGCCCAGCCGGCGGACTCACCGGCGAACGTGGGATTCGCTGCGGCAGATAGGCACCTGCCGCCCAACATCATGGCGCCGAGCGTGCTCATCGTCGAGTCCGACCATGACATGCGCAATGCGGCGGATCTGGTCGCTCTCGCGCAGATGACCGACGCCGTCGCCTCGATCGACGGGGTGAACGCGGTCCAGGGGATCACCCGCCCCCTCGGGCAGACCCTCGACCAAGGGACTCTCACGTCGCAGGCCGGGTACATCGGTAGCCGCTTCGGTCAGATGACATCGCTTCTGCGCGATCGGATCACCGATCTCGACGCGATCGGCGTAACGGTCGATCGTCTGGACACCGCCATCGACGGCCTCGACACCGCGCTGCAGCAAGGGGCGGCCGGCGCGGGATCCTTGTCCGATGCCACTGCGCAATTGCGGCGCACGAGCGAGTCGACGCTCACCAAGGTCGACGAACTGTCGGCGGGGATCGCACCGGTGCGTGGACTCGTCGAATCGGTTCCGCAGTGCCGGGACGTCGACGCATGCCGCACCGCACTGAGCGGGCTGTCTGTTCTCGATGACGTTCCGGCACTGCGCGAATCGGTCCGGGATCTCGCCGGCGGCACCCGCTCCCTGAGTGGCGCGTTGCCCACCGCCGCCGCGCAGATCCCGACGCTGCGCGCCACGGTCACCGACATCCGCGAGCTGATCGGCCCCTTGCGCACGACACTGGGTGCGCTGCTCCCGCAGGTCGGCGAGATCACCGACTTCCTCGACGAGGTCAGTGGCGCCTACTCGGCGGGCAGCCCCGCCGCCGGCGCCTTCTTCCTGCCCAGCCAGGCGTTGGAGAGCCCGCTCTTCCAGAGCGGTATCCCGTACTACTTCTCCGATGACGGCAAGGCGACGCGGATGATCGTCACCCCGCAGCGCGAAGGTTTCAGCCGCGACGCGATGGACGTGAGCGCGGAGGTGATCCCGACGTCACTCGCGGCGATCAAGAACACATCGCTCGCCGGATCGACCGTCAGCATCGGCGGGCCGGGCGGCATGCTCCTCAACATGGAGTCGTTCGCGCACGAGGACTTCATCGCGATCGTCGTCGCCGCCTTCGCCTTCGTGTTCTGCGTCGTCCTGTTCCTGCTGCGCAGCCTCGTCGCGGCACTCGCCGTGATCGGGACCGTCGGGCTTTCCTACCTGTCCGCGATGGGGGTGTCAGTGTTCCTGTGGCAGGGTCTCATCGGTAGTCCGCTGCACTGGTCGGTCGCGCCCATCGCGTTCACCTTTCTGGTCGCCGTGGGTGCCGACTACAACATGTTGCTGGTCAGCCGTTTTCGTGAGGAGTACGGCGCGGGCGGTGGAACCGGTCTGATCCGCGCGATGGTCGGTACGGGCAGCGTGGTCACCCAGGCCGGCCTCACCGTCGGGATCACGATGCTGGCCATGCTCGCCAGCTACGTCCACAACGTCGCGCAGATCGGCACGACCGTGGCGATCGGACTGCTGATCGACACGCTCCTCGTCCGCACGCTGGTGATGCCGGCCATCGCGCGTTTGTCCGGTCGCTGGTTCTGGTGGCCGACGCCGTTCGTGTCGCTGCCTGCGCGAGTAGCGGATCGGGCTACGACGACCATCGCCGATGACCGTCCCCTCGCCGAGATGCGCCCGTAGGGCCCCGTCGACGGGTTTGACGCCAAGCGCCCTCGGGCACGCAGATATCTCACGACCCGACAACAGGAGCGCGGCAGATGAGTCACAAGCCACCGAAGGACGTCCAAGAGGCTGCCCAGCGCGCGGTGCGATGGATCGACGACGGCAAGGCGGGTAAGGGGTTCACCGACACCGGCCGCCATCGGGCCCACCAGTTGGCCGACGGCAAGGACGTCGACGACGACCAGATCAAGAAGATGCGCAACTACTTCTCTCGCCACGAGGTGGACAAGAACGCGACCGGGTTCAACAACGGCGAGGACGGCTTCCCGTCAGCGGGACGCGTGGCCTGGGATGCGTGGGGCGGCGACCCGGGACGCCGGTGGGCGAATGCGCAGAAGATCGAGGGTGACTGACCGGGTGTGGAGGTCCGGCCGTGATGTCTAACGAGGCAACGCGAGCGCGCCCGCACCCAGGACCGCCGCCGCGGCGTTACGGCCGGGGATACCGCTGACCCCGCCGCCGCGGCGAGCGCCCGCGCCGCACAACAGAAGTCGCGGATGCGGGGTCTCCACGCCCCACTGGCCGACTTCCGACACGGTCTCGGCCCACGGCCATTGCAACGGCCGGTGGAAGATGTGCCCGCCGGGCAGTCCGACGGCGTCCTCGAGGTCCTGCGGGGTCTTCGCCTCGATGCACGGCCGGCCGTTCGCATCGTGCGCGATCACCGACTGGATCGGTTCCCCCAACACCGAATTCAGCGAGGCGAAGGTCGCGCCGACAGCGTGCTCGACGGCACCGGGTTCGTCGAACACCTCTGATGGCATGTGCATCCCGAAGAGCGTCAGCGTGTGTTTGCCTGCGAGCTCCGGGCCCAGGATCGACGGGTCGGTGAGCGTGTGGCAGTAGATCTCGCACGGCGGGACTTCCGGCACCTCACCACGATTTGCTTGCCGCCACGCGTCGTGCAGCTGGGTGGCGGTCTGGTTGATGTGAAAGGTCCCGGCGAAGGCCGACGCGGGCGGGGTCGACCCGTCGCGGAGTCGCGGCAACCGGTCGAGCAGCAGGTTGATCTTGAGTTGCGACCCGCGGGCGTCCGGCTCGCAGGGGATCGGCGTCCCGTCGAGGAACGTGTTGAACACCTGCGGCGCGCACGCGGCATAGAGCATCGAACCGCGGAAGGTGCCGCTCGTCGTCTCGACGGTCCCGTCGCCGGGATCGACGCCGGTGATCTCGACGCCCGTTCTGATCTCGGCTCCCGCCGAGGTCGCCGCCTGGTAGAGCGCACCCGACACCGCGCCCATCCCGCCGACCGGGACGTCCCAGTCGCCGGTTCCGCCGCCGATCACGTGGTACAGGAAGCAGATGTTCTGGCGCAGGGACGGATCATCGAGGTCGGCGAAGGTGCCGATGAGTCCGTCGGTGGCGGCGATCCCGCGGATCAGGTCGTCGTCGAAGTACTGACGGAGCAGCGAACCCAGCGGCAGCGTGGTGAGCGCCTCCCACAGTTCGGCGGTCGACGTGTCGGTGGTGGACTTGCCTGGGCCGACGACGAGGTCGTGCATGTCGGCGGCGGTCCGCAACGGCTGGGTCATGGTCGGGAAGACGCGGTCGGCGACCACGCCGAGCCGACGGTAGAACGACTGCCACGCGGTGAAGCCGAGGTCGGAGCCGGTCACCCGCCGGAACGACGCGGCCGTCGCATCGTCATCGAGGTTGTCGACGAGGATGCCGCGCGCCGGATCCGACGGCAGGGGCGTGTACGACGAATAGCGGCGTCGGATGAGTGTGACGTCGAGGTCGAGGTCGGCAATGATCTCGCGCGGCATCAATGAGACCAGGTACGAATACCGCGACAGGCGCGCGGAGAGACCGGCGAACGGTGTCGCCGACACCGTGGCGCCGCCGACGTGGTCGGCCTTCTCGAGGACGAGCACACGCCGGCCGGCACGAGCGAGGTAGGCGGCAGCCGTGAGGCCGTTGTGTCCCGCGCCCACCACGATGTCGTCGTACGACGCGTCGTCTCCGGTGCTCATCGGTCAAGCGTTCCAGATCGACCGGCGGCGCAGGATGTGGTTGTCGACATATCCTGATGCGGTGGACATCCCCTCGGTCGAGCTCAGCAACGGCACCTCGATCCCCCTGGTGGGGCTCGGCACCTACAACATGCTCGGCCGGCCGGCCGTCAGTGCCGTCAGCTCGGCGATCAAGTCCGGATACCGCCTCCTCGACACCGCGCCCCGGTACAGCAATGAGCTGAGTGTCGGGATGGGGCTGCACGGGACCGGCGTCCCGCGCGAGGAGATCGTCGTGCAGACCAAGTTGAGCGGCGGCGACCAGGGTTTCGACGAGGCGATCAACGCGGCCAAGGAGAGCGCTCGCCGACTCGGTGTCGCGCATATCGACGTGTACCTCATCCACTGGCCGTGCCCCAGCCTGGGCCGCACCGTCGACTCCTGGAAAGCGCTGCTCACGCTCGCCGACGAGGGATACGTCCGCACACCCGGCGTCTCGAACTTCAAACAGCACCACCTGCAGATGCTCTTCGACGAGACGGGACGATGGCCGGTTCTGAATCAAATCCAGTGCTCTCCCTCACTGCCACGGACCGAGTTGCGGGAGTTCATGTCCGACAAGGGTGTTCATGCTCAGGCGTGGCATCCGACCGGCCGCAAGGAAGGCCTGCTCGCCGACCCGGTCATCCTCCGGATCGCGCGCAAATACGGCAAGTCGCCGACGCAGATCGCATTGCGTTGGTCGGTGCAGAACGGCATCAGCGTCGTCCCGAAGTCGTCGCACACCGGCCGCCAGGTGGAGAACGCCGACCTGTTCGACTTCGCTCTCGACCCCGCCGACCTGGCCGAACTCGCCACCCTCGACCGCGGTGAGCGCGCCGCCCGTGACTCCGACGTCGACGAGGAGTTCTGACCCGCCCGTCGACTGGGCGTCCGCTTTCGTTGACCGTGCGTTCTCGGGTCAGCGGATCTTGAAGATGACCATCCGCTGGACGACGAAGTTGATGACCGTCGCCGTGCCTTGGGCGACAACGTACGCCGCGAAGCTGTACAGCAGCGTTTCCTGCCAGGCATGCGACAGAAGCGTGTAGATGCCGACGTTGACGAAGTAGGTCACCACGTAGAGCGCGACGACCGACACGAACCGCGCCATGCTCGGTTCGGCTCGGAATGTCCATCGACGGTTCAGTAGGTACGCGACGGTGGTGCCGAGGATGAACCCGGCGGATTTCGCGGGCCAGAACGGGACGTCCAGACCGTATTGCAGGAGGATCGTCAGCCCGAAGTCCAGCAGCCCGGAGAACCCGCCGGTGATGACGAAGCGCACCAGCTGGGTCTTCAGGCCGACATTCGTCGACGCCTCTTCGTCGTCGAGGGGCAGCTCGATCGGCATCGGCGCATGGCGCGTGGCGAAGTCCTCGTGGCTCGGTTCTTCGTCATCGCGGACGTGGTCACCAGGGTCGGGTCGAGACACGCTGACACCCTAGCCGACGATGTCCTGGCTACCGTGCCGACGGGCGTTGCGGGGTTTCGACGCACAGTCGACGAAAACCAGCGCACAGTCGACGAGATCGGACGCACAGTCGACGGGTCAGGCCCGCTGCGGGACCTCCGGCGGGATGGCCGCGAGCAACGCGCGGGTGTAGTCGGTCGCGGGGTCGTGGAGGATGGTCGACGCCGGTCCACTCTCCACGACCTTCCCGTCCTGCATCACCGCGACGGTGTCGCTGATCTGCTCGACGACGGCCAGGTCGTGCGCGATGAACAGGTACGTCAGCCCCTTCTGACGCTGGAGCTCGGCGAGCAGGTCGAGGACGCTGGCCTGCACCGACACGTCGAGCGACGCCGTCGACTCGTCCAGGATCAGGACCTCCGGGTCGGACGCCAGCGCGCGGGCGATGCTCACCCGCTGCCGCTGGCCGCCGGACATCTCGTGCGGATAGCGGTCGAGGTATGACGCGTCGAGGCTGACGTCGGCGAGCAACTCTTCGGCACGACTCCGCGTGCCGTCCCGGCCGTCGGTGAGGCCGTGCGTCCGCAGCGGTTCGGCGATCGACGCCGCCACCGTCATCCGCGGATCGAGCGAGGCGGCCGGGTCCTGGAACACCATGGCGACGCGGCGTCGGAGCAGGGCCTCGTCGGCACCGCGTGCCCCGATGGCCTCGACCCGCCGGCCGTCGAGGGTGACGGTCACGCTGCCCCGCACCGTCGTGCCCTGGGCGGACGTGATGAGGCCGGTGATGACGCCGGCCACGGTCGACTTCCCCGATCCCGATTCGCCGACGATCCCGAGCGTCCGGCCACGAGCGACCTGCAGGTCCACCCCGTCGGCGGCGTGCACCACCCGGCGCCCCGACGGGCCGCGGACCACATAGTCGACGCCCAGCCCCGTGACGCGGAGCAGTGGGTCGGCGTGGGTTCGCTTCTGAAGAGGCGACGCGCCATCACGTTCGGTGACCTTGCTCAACAGCGGACGTGAGTCCAGCAGTGTGCGGCTGTACTCGTCCTGCGGGTCGTCGAACAGCGTTGTGACGTCATTGCTCTCGACGATCCGGCCGGATCGCAGCACCATCACCCGGTCGGCGATCCGCCCGATGACGCCGAGGTCGTGGCTGATCCAGACCACCGCCATACCGCGCTCGCGCTGTAGTTTCGCGACGAGGTCGATGATCTGTGCCTGCGTGGTCACGTCGAGTGCGGTGGTGGCCTCGTCGGCGATGAGGAGTTCCGGATCGCAGGCCAACGCGATCGCGATCATGACGCGCTGCCGTTGGCCGCCGGACAACTGATGCGGGTATGCGCGCAAACGGCTTTCGGGGTCGGGCAGGTTCACGTCGCGCAGCAGGGTAAGGGCCCGTTCGCGCGCCTCGCCCCGCGAGAGGCCGAGATGCCGGCGCGGACCCTCGGTCAGTTGTTGTTCGACGGTGAGCAGGGGATTGAGGCTCGACGACGGGTCCTGGAAAACGAAGCCGACTCGCGAACCGTGGAGGGCCCGGAGTTTCGCCGGTGTGGCGCCGACTATTTCGGTGTCACCGAGGCGGGCCGACCCGCGGACGTACGCGCTGGGCGCGTCGAAGAGCCCGGTCGCCGACAACACGCTCAGTGACTTGCCCGAACCGCTCTCCCCGACGATCCCGAGCGTCTCACCCGGCGCGACCGAGAAACTGATGCCGTGCACGATCTCTCGCGGACCGACACCGACGACGAGGTCCTTTACGCGCAGCACCGATCCGTCGGAGTCGACGTGTTTCGAGGTCGACGGTGTGGTCACCGTCGGCGACTTGCGTTCGTACCCGCGGTTGCGCAGCAGCGTGCGCTGGCGCGGGTCGAGCACATCGCGTACGCCGTCGCCGACGAGGTTGAATGCGAAGACCGTCACGAGGATCGCCAGACCGGGGAACACGCCCATCCACCAGGCGGTGGTGATGAACCCCTGTGCGTCGAAGAGCATCCGGCCCCACGACGGGTCCGGCGGCTGGACGCCGAGACCGAGGAACGACAGCGCCGCCTCCGACAGGATCGCGAACGCGAGCGAGATGGAGGTCTGGACGATGACCGGACCCGAGATGTTGGGCAGCACATGCCGCATGAGGATGGCCGATGTCCCCACACCCATCGTGCGTGACGCCTGGACGTACTGGGTCTGTCGCACACGCAGGGTGTCGGCGCGCGCCACCCGGGCGAAGATCGGTATGTAGACGACGCCGATCGCGATCATCGCCGAGGTGACTCCCGGTCCCAGGATGGCGACGATGGCCAGCGCGAGTAGCAGTACCGGGAAAGAGAAGACCACATCGACGATCCGCATGAGCGCGGTGTCGAGGACGCCACCGGCGAAACCGGCGACCATACCGAGGATCACGCCGACGGTGAGGGAGATCGCCACTGCGATGACCGCCACGCGCATGCTCACCGACGCGGCGAGCACCACCCGGGAGAAGACGTCGCGACCCAGGTCGTCGGTCCCGAAGAGATGGGACCAACTGGGTGCCTGCAGCGCATTCGGGACGTCGATCTCGTTGGCGCCGTATGGAGCGATGAGCGGACCGAACACCGCGCACACGAGGACGACTGCGATGATGATCAGCCCGATCACCGAGGTGCGGTTGCGTAGCAGCAATCGCCAGGCCGAATCGGTCGACGTTCCGCTGTTGAGCTCGGTGCCGGCCGGTTCGTCGTCGACTCCGGTACCGGGCTCCGGCGGGTCGGGTGAGGTGAGGGTCATGACAGTCGAATCCTGGGATCGATGACGGCGTAGAGGATGTCGACGACGAGGTTGACGACCAGGAAGATCACCGCGATGAGCAGGATCGCACCCTGTAGGACCGGGTAGTCGCGCGCGGCGACCGAGTCGTAGACCAGCAGACCCAGTCCGGGCCAGGCGAACACGACCTCCACGACGATGACACCACCGAGCAGACCTGCGAACTGGATACCGGAGATGGTCAGCACGGGTACGAGCGCGTTGCGTCCGACGTGATCGAGGAGAACACGCTTGGTGCTCAGCCCTTTTGATTCGGCCGTCGTCACGAACGGTGCGTTCACCACGTCGAGCACCGACGAGCGCACGTAGCGCGTCATGATCGCCCCGGTCACCACCCCGACCGTGATCGCCGGCAGCACGAGGTGTTCGAGCCAACCGAGTGGGTCGTCGGCGAAGGGTTGGTACCCGGCCGATGGTAACCAGCCGAGCGCGGTGGAGAAGAGACCGATCAGCAGGATGCCCATCCAGAAGTCGGGCACGGAGATCCCGAACTGGCTCACCACGCGAATGACGTTGTCGGCCAACCGACCTTCCCGCAGTGCCGCCCAGAAACCGAGAGGGACGGCGATGAGCAATGCGACGACGATCGCCGCGGTCGCGAGTGTGATGGTGGCGGGAAGCCGATCGAAGAGCATCGTCGTGACCGGTTCGCTGTTGCGGAAGCTGACGCCCAGGTCGCCGGTGAAGGCACTGCCGACATAGTTCACCAGCTGTGATGCGAGCGGCTGGTCGAGTCCGGAGGCGCTGCGCAGGGCCTCATACGATTCCGGGGTGTAGCGGGTGCCGAGTGCGATGCGGACGGGATCACCGGGCACGACCTGCATCAGGAAGAACACCGCGACGATCACGCCGAGCAACACCGCGACCGTGTAGAGCAGCCGCACGATGATGAAGCGCGCCAGCGGCGAGTGCAATGCGGTCATCTCAGCTCCTCTCCAGCCGGGCATCGCGGAACCGGATGGCCTTGTCGGGTCGGACGACATATCCCCGGAGCTGCGTCACAAAAGCCTGGGTCGACGACGGGTTGTAGAGGTAGAGGTAGCTCACGTCGTCGGCGATGATGCTCGCGGCCTCGGCGTAGATCCGCTTGCGGGCCTCGACGTCGAGTTCGGTTCGGCCCCGGTCCAACAGCGCGTCGACCTCGGGGTTCGAGTACTTCTGCGAGTTCGACGTGCCCTCGGAATGGTGTTGGGCGTAGTAGAAGTCGTCCGGGTCGATGTTGCCCAGCCAGCCCAGTAGCAGGGCGTCGAAGTCGCCGGCGGCCTGGCGATCGAGCCATGCGCCGAAGTCGAGTTGTTCGATCCGCACGTCGATCCCGACGTCGGCGAGGTTCGACGCGATCACCTGCGCCGCCGTCACCGTCTCGGGATACTCGGTGGTCACCATCAGGCGCATGTCGAGTCCGCGGATGCCGGCCTGCCGGAGCAGGTCTCTGGCGTTCGCGACGGCGGCGTCGCGGTCGAGTCCGGCGGTATAGCGGTCGTAGGGTGCGAACCAGGGACTGGTCGAGGGGATCGCGAGCTCGTTGGGCGTCGCGGTCCCGTATCCGACGACCTGCGCGATCGAGTCCCGGTCGATCGCATACGCGACCGCCTGGCGGACCCGGGTGTCGTCGAACGGTGGGGCGTCGAAGTTCATCGTGACGTACCAGTAGTCGTTGGCGACCACGGTCCCGACATCGAGTGTGTCGTCGCGGCGCAGGATGCTGAGCTGCTGGGCGGGAATGGCGTCGGTCCAATCGATCTCACCCGACCGTAGTGCGGACACCGCGGTGGTGCCCTGTGAGATGAAGCTGTAGCGGACCCCGTCGACGGCGGGTGCGCCACCCCAGTAGTCGGGGTTGGCCGCGAGGACGATCGAGGCGCCGGGGGAGCGGGAGACGAAGCGGAACGGGCCTGTTCCCACGGGTGTGGTGGCGATCTCGCCGGATTCGACGTTGCGGCGGTTCACGATGGCCAGGCCCTTGAACCCGCCGATGCTGGTGAGGAGATTGGGCGTGGGAGCGGTGACGGTGAACCTGACCCGGCGTTCGTCGAGCGCGGTGATCGAGGCGATGGCATCGAGTTTGTATGCGTTGGAGAGCTCTTCGTCGATGATCCGACGGAAGGAGTATTCGACGTCGGCCGCGGTGAGTGGGTCGCCGTTGTGGAACGTGACCCCGTCGCGCAGGGTGAAGTCCCAGTTCAACCCGTCGGCGTCGACCACCCAGCTCTCGGCCAGGGCAGGCCGCATCTGCAGCTTCTCGTCGGGCTCGACGAGGGTGTCGAAGACGTTCTCGAGAACCTCGAACGTGAAGTAGGAACTCGATTTCTGCGGATCGAGCTGATCGGGCTCACCCGCGATGGCTGCCTTGATCGTGCTGGCGGTGTCCGATGATCCACCACCGCATGCGGCCAGCACGGACGTGCCCAGCAAGGCGGTTCCGGCGACACCGGCGACGCGAAGGAACCCGCGGCGATCGAGAACGTCGGGTCTGCGCGGCGGAAGCTGCTCGCGCACAGATGAATACACCGACCCGCTCGGCGAATCGGTCATCACTGTCCTCCCGCCCGGCGAGTGTTCGCCTCGGAGTCTCACCGCACGTCGGCCGCGCCACGGCATGCGTGAGGCGCCCTGCTGTGCAGTGTGCCCCAGCGGTACAGGTGGTGCAACCGTGCCATACCCCAGGGCAGGGCGGAGAATACCGGGAGAGGCAGGACGATCAGCCGTTGACCTTGGCGATCACGTTGTCGGCGTACCAGTTCAGATGGTCGATCTTGGTCTGCAGCGGCTCGGTGTCGTCGCCCATGACATACGGCAACCGGAAACCGACGATCACGTCGGTGATCCCCTTGTCTTCCAGCCGCTTACATCCGTCGACGGTGTAGGCGTCCATGGAGATCACGTGGATCTCGAACGGATCGTTGGTCTTTCCCTCGGCCATGCGGATCTCGTTGATCCGGTCCAGCAGCGTCTCGAGCTCCTCGGGCGGACCGCCACCGTGCATCCAACCGTCGCCGCGGATGACCGCGCGACGCAGCGCGGCGTCGGCGTGACCGCCCACGAGTAGCGGGATCGGTTCGGTGGGCGCGGGGGTCATCTTGATCTTGGGGATGTCGTAGAACTCGCCGTGGAACTCGAAGTACTCGCCGGTGGTCAGGCCGCGGATGATGTCCATGCACTCGTCCATCCGCTTGCCGCGGCGCTTGAAGTCCACGCCCATGAAGTCGTAGTCCTCGGGCCACGGACTCGTGCCGACGCCCATCGCGAAGCGGTTGTTCGTCAGGTACGCCACCGAGCTGGCCTGCTTGGCGACCAGCGCGGGCGGGCGGACCGGCAGCTTCACCACGAAGGGTGTGAAGCGGATGGTCGAGGTGACCGCGCCGAGCGCCGCGGCCTGGATGAAGGTCTCGATGAACGCCTTGCCGTCGAGGAACTCGCGATTGCCGTCGGGGGTGTACGGATACTTCGCGTCCGATTCCTCCGGATAGGCCAGCGAGTCGGGAATGGTGAAGCCGGCGTACCCCGCGGCTTCGGCGGCCTGCGCGAGCGGCGCGTAGTACGACGGATCGGTCATGGCCTCGGCATACGTGAACCGCATCATGCTCCTCGGGACGGCAGTGAAACTCCGTCCACAGTAGAACACGTTCTAGTTATTCGATATGGACTTCGTCATCGTCGCAGGTCTCCAGCGCGCAGGGGGATGGCAATTGTCGGCTGGTGGCGCCCAGGGTCAGCGAAGCCCTGCGAGGGGATTGTCCGAAGTCGCGCCGGGGCCCGGGTGTACGCGCAGTTCGCCGGTGCCGATTCGCTCGCCGCACGCGGAGCACGTCGGCTCGACCGTCATCGTCTGGCCGCATGAGTGCGTCGACACCACTGGTGCGCCGTCCTCGGCGGTCCACCGGTCACCCCACTGACGTAACGCGGCCAGAACCGTCCAGAGGTCCCGGCCCTTCTCGGTGAGGCGGTAGTCGTAGCGCACCGGGTTGTCCTGGTACGGCTCCTTCGCCAGGATCTCGTGTTCGACGAGGGTGTCCAGCCGCTGGGTCAACACATTGCGCGCGATGCCGAGCCGCGACGAGAACTCGTCGAATCGCGTCACGCCGAACATCGCGTCCCGGACGATCAGCAGCGTCCACCATTCGCCGACGATCTCCAGCGTCTGGGCGATCGAGCAGTTCATCTCGGCGAACGAGGCACGGCGCATAGGATCGAGAGTAGTGGGTTGCGTGACGCAACTCAACCTGCTTGCATGAGTTTCATGAAGCAACTCAGCAGGCAAAGCGCTATCGATGACGGATTGTTGGACAGTTTCGGAGCGACCCCGACCGGAGACGGTCGATGGTCGGCGACCATCGACCCCTCCTGGTGGGGATGGTCGGGTCCGCACGGTGGTGCCATCGCGGCGCTGGCCGTCCGGGTCGGCGCCGACGCGGCGCCGGGTACGTCGGTGCGCGCTCTCGATCTGCGATTCGTCGGCAAGCCCGACGGCGGGGAGTTGCTCCTGACGCCGACGGTCCGGGAGGTCGGCCGGCACACGAGGGTCGTCGACGTCACGGTCACCCAGGCGGGCGTCGACATCGCGTCGGCATCAGTCACGACCGGGCGGGTCGGGGAATCCGCACCTGCCGATGTCATCGACCGGGGCGCGGGCGTTCCCGGCCCGGAAGGGCTGGACCCCTTCATGATTCCCCCGGAGATCGTGCCGATGGGCGCGCAGCTCGATGTGCGACCGGTGGACGGTCCGCTCGCGCTCACCGGAGCCGACGAGGCCTGGATGCGGGCATGGATCACCACCCGAACCCCGATGGCCGTCGACGCCGGTTACCTGGCCCTGCTGGCGGATTGCCTACCGCCCGCCGTCTTCCCGATTCTGACTGCGCCGCTTGCACTTCCGACGGTGGCATTCTCCATGCATGTGACGGCGCCGCTGGACGACGCCACTCCGGCGCCGATTCTCGTCCATACGCGTAACACCTCGACGTCCGGCGGCTGGTCGGTCGACGACACCACGCTGCGCGACCGCGGCGGCCGGCTCCTCGCCTCCGCGCGCCAGAGTCGCCGGGTTCTCGGATGGCCGGTCCGATGACGGTCACTCGAAGCGGCCCGGCGACGCCGGCGCCGACTGTCGCGCGGCCCGGCCTCGTCCTGCTCATCCTGTCTGGGGCGGCGTTCATGGCCAGCCTCGACGTGTTCATCGTCAACGTCGCCTTCGACGACATCGGTGCCGACTTCACCGGTGCGACCCTGTCCCAGATGTCCTGGATCCTCAACGCGTACGCCATCCTGTATGCGGCGCTCCTTGTTCCGGCGGGCCGGATCGTCGATCGGTACGGCCGCAAGGGCGGCTTCCTGCTCGGTCTCGCGATCTTCACCGCGGCGAGTGCGGCATGTGCCGCGGCGCAGGGCGTCTGGTGGCTGGTGGCATTCCGCGCACTGCAGGCACTCGGCGCGGCGATTCTGACCCCGGCGAGTCTGGGTCTGGTCGTGGCGACGTTGCCGCCGGAACGTCGGGCCCGGTCGGTGCGCATCTGGGCGGCCACCGGCGCCTTGGCCGCGGCCTTCGGGCCGGCCGTCGGTGGTCTTCTCGTCGAGGCGTCGTGGCGTTGGGTTTTCCTGGTCAACGTGCCCGTCGGCGTGGCGGCGATCGTCGCCGGGGCGATCGTACTGTCACGTCCTGACAACATCTCGGCGAGTGGCTTTCCCGACGCGTTGGGCGCGCTCCTCCTGGTCGTCTCGGTGGGGGCCTTGACACTCGGTCTGGTCCAGGGGAGTGAGTGGGGTTGGACGGACGCGCGGATCACCGGTGCGTGGATCGTCGCCGGGGCAGGGCTCGTCGGCTTCGTCCTCAGTTCGGCGCGTCATACCGAACCGGTGATCTCGCCTGCACTGCTGCGGATCCGGGCCTTCTCGGTCGCGAACGTGACGATGCTGCTGTTCTCCATCCCGTTCGCCGGCGCACTTCTCGCGAACATCCTGTGGTTGCAGCAGGTCTGGGGCTTCTCGCCGATCGTGACGGGTCTCGCGGTGTCAACCGGACCGCTGATGGTCCCGATCTTCGCGGCCGTGTCGCATCGCCTCAGTGCGCGGGTCCCGGTGGGGCGACTCGTCGCCTTCGGTTGTGTGCTCTTCGGTCTCGGGTCGGCCCTCATCGCCCTGTCGGTCGACGCCACACCGGATTTCGCCACCGAGTTCCTGCCGGGCTGGCTGATCGGCGGTGTCGGAGTGGGCTTCGCGTTGCCGTCGATCCTCTCCTCGGCGACCGCCGACCTCCCCGCAGATCAGGCCGCCACCGGAAGCGCGGTGGTCAACATGAGTCGTCAGATCGGCATGTCGCTGGGTGTCAGCTTGCTGGTCGCGATCATCGGCACCTCGGCGGTGTACGCCGATGTGCACAACTCGTTCCTGACCGCCTGGTGGGTACTCGCGGGAATCGCTGCGCTGGGCGCGATCTCGGCGTTGGGGATGACCCCGCGAGCGGTGCTGAATTCCGCTGCCTGAGGTGTGAGGACCCATTGCTCCCTGAGGTGTGAGGAGCGCAAGCCGCCGGGCCGAGCAAGCGACGAAGGAGCGCGTCGAGGTCGACGAGCCTCGAAGGGCATGGTGACGTGCCTTGTGAAACCCTTCGTGGCTCGCTTCGCTCGCAGCTCAGGGAGCAGTGAAGGATCAACACCTCAGGGCCGCGTGAACCGCTCTCGGCGACCGAGGCCGCGGAGCCGCACCCACTCGGCGAAGCCCTTCGGATCACGTTGCTGCACAAGGAAGAACCAACCGAAGCGGGCATACTCCTGCGGCAACAGCCTTCGGAGTCCGGGCTGGCTCATCAGGTAGCCGCGGTTGCGGTAGGTGAAGAACCGCTTGGTGTCGTTGTCGGGGTACTGGGTGTGCATGCGACCGCCCAGGATCGGTCGGAATTCCGCCGAGCCGTCGGGGTGGAGGTATCCCGCGCGAAGGCAGGTGCCGAACCGTACGCCCGAGCGGACCAGTCGACGGTGCACTTCCACTTCGTCGCCGCGGAAGAACAGTCGCAGGTCCGGCACGCCCACCTGTTCGAGGCACCGTGCGGAAAACAGAGCGCCGTTGAACAGCGACGCGATGCCGGGCAGCAGATCGTCGTCCTGGGTCTCACCGATGACATCTGACCCGCTCGCTTCGCTCCCGGCGTCGGCAAAGAGTTCCGACCGCTTCCGTCGCCACACGAGTCCGCGTCGCAGCGGAAAGGCGAGGGTGTCCGGGTCGTCGAGGTTGGCGACCACTGGCGACACCTCGTCGAGATCATGCCGTGCGGCGCAGTCGAGCAGCGTCGAGAGAACCGTCGGACCGTCGGGTCGGCCGTCGTCGTCGGCGCACCAGACCCAGTCGGCGCCGAGGGCGAGCGCATGCAGCATGCCCAGCGCGAATCCGCCGGCACCGCCGAGATTGCGCTCCGATCCCAGATACGTCGTCGAAACGGGCTGCGCCGCAACGAGTTCGGCGACTTCGGGTTCGTCCGCGTTGTCGACGACGATCAGATGGTCGACGGGCCGGTCCTGGCCCGACACCACGGCCAGCGACTCGGCGAGCAACTCCGCGCGACGGTGCGTGACCACGACCGCGATGACCTTCGGAGCGACGGCGCCCTCGGTCACTCCGGAGTCCCCTTCTTGTCCGCCTTCTCCAGGTCGGCGATCACCCGGCGGACGTGTGCCGCGGCGTCGGGGCCCTCATAGGCTTCGACGACCTCTTCGATGCCGCCTTCCATGCGGACCTGTCCGTGGTCGATCCACAGGGCGCGGTCGCACAGCTGGGCCAGGAACTCGTTGGAATGGCTGGCGAACACCAGGATTCCCGACCGCTCGACGAGCGCCTGGAGCCGACCCCGCGCCTTGCGCATGAAGTCGGCGTCGACGGCGCCGATGCCCTCGTCGAGGATGAGGATCTCCGGGTCGATGGAGGTCACCACGCCGAGAGCGATGCGCACCCGCATACCGGTGGAGTAGGTGCGCAGCGGCATCTGCAGGTAGTCGCCGAGCTCGGTGAACTCCGCGATGTCGTCGATCTTCTTGAGCATCTCCTTGCGCGTCATGCCCAGGAACATGCCGCGGATGATGATGTTCTCGTAGCCGGAGATCTCGGGGTCCATGCCGACGCCGAGGTCGAAGACGGGGGCGACCCGGCCGTGCACCCGGCAGGCGCCGCGCGTGGGTTCGTAGATGCCCGACAGCAGACGCAGCAGCGTCGACTTGCCGGCGCCGTTGTGGCCGACCAGCCCGATCCGGTCGCCGTGCTTGAGGTGCA
Source organism: Gordonia sp. p3-SID1431 (assembly GCF_025143765.1). Lineage (NCBI taxonomy): Bacteria > Bacillati > Actinomycetota > Actinomycetes > Mycobacteriales > Gordoniaceae > Gordonia > Gordonia sp. p3-SID1431. Next base: position 16,231 of record NZ_JAMBDT010000006.1, on the reverse strand, counting down.
GGTTGATGTCCTTGAGCGCCTCGACGACCACCACGTTCGACTCGGTGGAGCCGATGACGCCGCCCGCCGCGCCGATCACCGACTTCTTCAGCGACCGCGTCTTGGCGTCGAAGATCGGGAAGTCCACACACGCGTCCCACGTGTCCACGCGGACGCGGGTGTCTCCGAGATCGTTGTTCCTGGCCATCGAATCCGTCCCTACACCCAGTACGCCACGCGGGCCCGGTAGTTGCGCAACACCAGCATGGCCAGCACCCAGCCCACGGCGGTGCAGCCCAGGACGACGGCCCAGTGGTAGAACTCGACTGGCTCGCCCAGCAGCGGTCCGCGTGCGATCTCCAGATAGTGGAACATCGGGTTCAGCTCGACGAGCTTCAATCTCGACGACGCCTCGCCGGTCGCGTTCCCGAGGCTCTGCGTCGTCCAGATGATCGGCGTCATGAAGAAGACCAGCTGCACCGCGGTGGTGAGGAGCTGGCCGATGTCGCGGAATCGGGTCGACAGGATGCCGAACACGATCGTCACCCAGATCGAATTGACCACATACAGCGCGAGGGCCGGGACGATCAGCGTGACGGTCCAGTTGAGCGGAGGCGGGAAGATCAGGAACAGGATGACGATGATGACGACGTTGTGCGCGAAGATGATCAGCGCTCGCCACACCACTCGGTAGACGTGCACGCTCACCGGGGCCGGAAGCTGTTTGATCAGCCCCTCGTTCTTCGAGAAGACCTCGGAGCCCTCGAGGATCGAGCTCGAGATGAAGTTCCAGAAGATGAAGCCGAGCGCGACGTACGGCAGGAACACCCTGATGTCCATGCCGAAGAGCTCGCCGTAGAGCAGGCCCATGGCGATCGCGGTCACACCGGTCGCGATCACGATCCACAGCGGTCCCAGGACCGAACGTCGGTAGCGCTGCTTGATGTCCTGCCAGCCGAGGTGGAACCACAGTTCGCGGCTCGCGAAACCGTCGCGGAGGTCCTTGACCGCGCGCGCGAAGCTGCGCGAATCAGAGCCCTGGGGACGCGCGGGGATCGCGTCGTCGTCTACTACCGCTGACACGAGGAGTCAGCGTACCCCTCGGCCCATCCGCTGCCCGCTGCCGGTTGAGCGGGTGACCCTCAGCCGGTTGAGCCGGTGTGGCGACCTAGAGGTACTGCCCCGTGCTGTGGCCGGGTCCGCCGGCGCCGCCGGGGGTGGGCATGCCGGGCGGAAGCGCGCCCTGACGCATCTGTTCGAGCTGGGCGCGGGCGGCCATCTGCTGGGCGAACAGTGCGGTCTGGATGCCGTGGAAGAGTCCCTCGAGCCAGCCCACGAGCTGGGCTTGGGCGATGCGGAGCTCGGCGTCCGACGGGGTGCCCTCGTCGGAGAAGGGGAGCGCGAGACGTTCGAGTTCTTCGCGCAGCTCGGGCGCGAGCCCCTCTTCGAGTTCACGCACCGACGATTGGTGGATCTCACGCAGGCGATTGCGCGACGCGTCGTCGAGAGGAGCCGCACGCACCTCTTCGAGCAGCTGCTTGATCATCGTGCCGATGCGCATGACCTTGGCGGGTTGCTCGACCATGTCGGCGACGCTGGTCGATTCCGACGACTCGCCGTCCGTCTGCCCATCCGTGCCCGCGCCGACGACGATCACGTTGTCGGAGTCGCCGGCCGAGCCGAACGGTCCTGAGGTGGGGCCGGGTCCTGGAGTGCCTTCGATAGCCATGCGTCCCATTGTGCCCGGACACCGCGAAACGGCAGATGGCCGACGTCTATCCTCGTGCCCATGGCTTTCGACGTCGCCTACGTGCGTGGATTGATTCCATCGCTCGGCGACGGCTGGATCCACCTCGACCCGCAGGCGGGGATGCAGATCCCCGATTCGGTCGCGACCGCTGTGACCACCAGTTTCCGCTCTCTGTCCGCCGCCCCGGGCGGGGTCTACCCGTCGGCTCGCGCGAGCGCGGAGGTGGTCGACGGTGCCCGGCGCGCGATCGCCGATGTCGTCGGCGGAGACGCCGCGGGTGTGGTGCTCGGACCGTCGCGGTACGTGCTGCTGGCCGGTCTGGCGGAGGCCCTCGCGCCGCATGCGTGGCTGCGGGGTGACGTCGTCGTCACGCGTCAGGATGACGAGCCGAACATCGTGCCGTGGCTGCGCGCGGCGGATCGTTACGGCGGCCGGGTTCGCTGGGCCGAGGTCGACGTCGAGACCGGCGGACTACCGGCCTGGCAGTTCGGCGATCTCGTCACGCCCGATACGGAGGTCGTCGCGGTGACCCTCGCGTCGTCCACGACGGGAGCCGTCACCGACATCAGCGAGATCGCGCCGCTGGTCCGCGAAGCCGGCGCGCTTCTGGTCGTCGACGCCACCAACGCGGCGCCGTACATCAGCCTGGACATCCACGACCTGGGTGCCGACGTCCTCGTCGTCTCGGCCGAGCGGTGGGGTGGTCCGCGCATGGCGGCCATGGCCTTCCGCGAACCCCACCTGATCGACCGGCTGAAGCTGATGTCGATGGACCCGTCCGCGCGCGGGCCCGCCCGGCTCGAACCCGAACCGCATCAGGGCGCGATGCTCGCCGGGGTGGTCGCGTCGGTGGAACACCTCGCCGGACTCGACGAGGCCGGGATCGGCAAGCGTCGGCGGCGTCTCGTCACGTCGATGGACGGTGTCTACGAGTATCTGCAGCGCCTCAACTATTACCTGGTCACGACACTGTCCCAGCTCAACCATGTGAACCTCGTGGGGACCGAGGAGAACCGGATACCGCTGGCGAGCTTCACCGTGGAGTCGGTGGGTGCCGACAAGGTCGTCCGGCGTCTGGCCGACAACGGTGTCTGCGCACTCGCCGACCTTCCCAACCGCGCACTCGCACGGATGGGCGCACCCGACTTCGGCGGTGCCGTCACGGTCGGGCTGGCCCCGTACTCGACGCCGTACGAGGTCGATCACCTGGTGCGAACGCTGGGTTCATTGGCCTGAAGTGCCCGGCAACCTTCCGAAATTCACTATGGTGTTGTTTGGGTTAACGACAATGTATGTTGTCATGCTGTGTCGGCAAAATCGATTGATGGTCCACGAAAGGGCCCGCCCCGGTCGCTCACCGCTGCGGAGGCCGAGAGCTGGATGAACCTCGTCGACGGCGGCTGGGCGCTCTTCGCCCGCGTCAACGACGAGTTCGCGAGACGAGGACTCTCCGTTTCCGATCTGCGCATTCTCGAAGCGGTCTGTACCAATCGGCAGTTGAGCGTCAGCGAGGTCGCCGACGCCGTGCACATGCGGATCAGCACGGTGTCGCGCATGATTGGCCGGCTCAGCGACGACGGCAACATCCACCGGTTCGAGTCGAAGGCCGACGGCCGACACCGACTCGTGCGTCTGACCGATCACGGTCTGCGCACCCTCGCCGACCATGTGAGCGTCCGAGACCAAGTGATCCGGCAGTTCGTCGTCGACGCGATGACCCCGGAGGAGTTCGCCGCCCTCGGCGTCGCGTTCCGCAAGATCCGGGAGGCCCTCGACGCCGCAGAGTCTGCATCTTCCGACTGAGCCCCCGCTCAGTCCGCGACGCTCAGCAGTACCTTCCCGACCACGTCACCGCTGTTGAGATGGTCGTGCGCGGCGCCGGCGTCGGCGAGCGGTAACACGCGATCGACGACGGGTACGACCGTCCCGGCCTCGATCAACGGCCAGGTGCGGGTCAGTGTCGACGCCACGACCTCGGCCTTGCCGCCCGGACCGTGGACGGGCCGGGCGCGCAGCGTCGTACCCATCACCGACAGCCGCTTGGCCAGCAGATGCCCGAGGTTGATCTCGGTCGTCGTGCCGCCCTGCATGCCGATGATGACGAGGCGCCCGTCGGTACGCAGCGCCTTCAGGTTCGACTTCAGGTACTTCGCGCCGATGATGTCGAGGATCACGTCGGCGCCGCCGGCGTCCCGGAGGATCTCGGCGAAGTCCTGGCTCGAGTAGTCGATGAGGATGTCGGCGCCGAACTCGCGGCAGCGCTCGAGCTTGTCCTGCGTGCGGGCGGTCACCGCGACGCGAGCGCCCATCGCGTGTGCGATCTGGGTGGCGTGGGTGCCGATGCCGCTGGACCCGCCGTGGATCAGCAGGAGCTCGCCGGTGGTCAGGTGCGCGGTGTCGAAGATGTTCGACGACACGGTGCACGCCACCTCGGGCAGCGCCGCCGCCGACACCAGGTCGACGCCCTTGGGTACCGCGAGGACCTGCTCGACCGGAACCGCCACCTTCTCCGCGTAACCGCCGCCGGCGAGCAGCGCGCACACCTCGTCGCCCTCCGACCAGCCGCTGACCCCGTCGCCGAGGGCCGAGATCCGCCCCGAGACCTCGAGTCCGAGGGTGTCCGACGCACCGGGTGGCGGGGGATAGTTGCCCGCACGTTGGAGGATGTCGGCGCGATTCACGCCGGCCGCGACCACATCGATCACGACCTCGCCGGACGCGGGAGTCGGGTCGGGCACATCGGACAGGGACAGGTTCTCTGATTCGACGACGATGGCTTTCACCTCTTCAATGGTGTCACAGCGCACCGCAGTGCCAGGCGAGGTCCGGTCCGGCGTTCGTGTGTAACCTTGCTCGTCAGGGAAGCGTGGCAGAGCGGCCGAATGCACTCGCCTTGAAAGCGAGCGTGGGTAAAACCACCGGGGGTTCAAATCCCTCCGCTTCCGCCAAGGGCCCTCAACTCTCACCCGGGTGGGGGCTTTTTCGTGCAACGCCCGGCCTACCGGTTGGGGCCCCAAGACGTGGAAGGTAGGGACATGGGCGCCGGTGGATTCACCGTGGCGTCGTTCAACGTCAACGGGATCCGCGCCGCGCGCCGTCGTGGGTTCGACGCCTGGCTCGCCGGGCGACAGCCCGACGTGGTCGGACTGCAGGAGTTGCGGTGTGGCATCGACGACGTCGGAGAGTTCGACGGTTATCACGCGGCGATCGACGTCGGCTCCATCGCGGGACGTAACGGCGTCGCGGTGCTGACCCGCACCGAGCAGGCCGCGGTGCGCACGTGGCTGACTCACCCGCCGAAGGCTCGCGGTCTGCCTGCCTTCGCTCACGAGGGTCGCTACGTCGAGGTCGACCTCGCCGATCGTCCACTGACCGTCGCCAGTCTGTATCTGCCCAAGGGCGGACTCCCGGCCGAGTTGCAGCGCCCCGGATCGATGCGCGAGGCGCCCGACGGCGGCGCCAAACACGCACGCAAGCAACGCTTTCTGGCCGGGTTCACCCGTGAACTCGAGCGCAACCGGCTCGCCGCCCGCCGCGCCGGCCGGGAGTTCCTGCTCCTCGGCGACCTCAACGTGGCACACCTCGAACACGACGTCACCAACTGGCGCGCGGCCCGCAAGATGGAGGGCTTCCTGCCCGAAGAACGCGCCTGGTTCGGCGAGATCACCGGTCCGCGCCGGCTGGTGGACGTCGTCCGCGCCCTGCACGGCGACCGTCCCGGGCCGCTCACCTGGTGGAGTTGGGCGGGGGAGTCGTTCGTCAAGGACATCGGGTGGCGCATCGACCACCAGCTCGCCTCGCCCCCGCTTGCCCGGCGGGCGCGCGCGGTGACGGTCGACAAGGAGGCGTCGCCGGACCTTCGGCTGTCCGATCACGCCCCGCTGGTCGTCGAGTACGCCGAGCTGTGATCCGGGGCTCGCGCGTCCCTGTTCGATGGTGGTCGCCGGGTGGCTTCGACTCGGCGCCTCGCTGGCGCTCGGTGCCGGCTCAACCAGCGGTGGTTGCGGCTCGGGCAGCTGTGGTTGCCGGGTGGCTTCGACTCGGCGCCTCGCTGGCGCTCGGTGCCGGCTCAACCAGCGGTGGTTTCGGCTGCGGCTGCGGCTCAACCAGCGGTGGTTGTGGCTCACCCGACCGTCAGCACCGCGCGGAGATACTCCCACTCCATCCGTCCGTTGGTGAGGTAGCGGTCGGCGTGCGCGGCGATGGCGGCGTCGAGTTCGTCGACGCGCGCGGGGTCGTCACCGACGTTGCGGTACGCCATGATGGTCGGTCCGTAGTGCGCCTTGAAGAAGTCGCGGAACGCCACGCCGTCGTTGAACTCGCTGATCTCGACGGTTTCGGTGACGAACTCGTGGTCGGTGACAGCGGAACCGAACAGCGACCGCACGTGTTCGGCGTCGCCCCAGAGCGGCCCCGGCTGCGCACCGGGCGGCGGTGGCGGGGCGTACGGCTTCATCACCGCGAACAACTCACCGATGAATCCCGTTGGAGTCCAGTTGATCAGGCCGATCCGTCCGCCGGGACGCACGACTCGCACGAGTTCGTCGGCGCACTTCTGGTGATTCGGCGCGAACATGACGCCCACGCACGACGTCGCGATGTCGAAGTCGTTGTCGTCGAACGGGAGATCTTCGGCGTCGGCGGTGCGCCAGGTGATCGGCAGGTCGCGGTGCCGGGCTTCGCCCACGGACAGGAGCTCGGGCGTGAGGTCGCTGGCGACGACGTGCCCGCCGGCTTCGGCCGCGGGTACGGCGACGTTGCCCGCGCCGGCGGCGACGTCGAGGAGTTTGTCCCCGGCGGTGATGTGCAATGCGTCGACGAGGCGTCGGCCCAGCGGCGCGATGAGGTCGGCGACGGCGGGATAGTCGCCCGACGCCCACAGCTTGCGGTGGCGGGCCTTGATCTCGGCGTCGAACGGGGTGGGGTGGGTCGTGGTCATGATGGCGGTCCCTCGAAGTCGTCGAATGGTGGTCGTCCGTGACCGGACACAACGAGCATCCGACGAAGTCCGACCCGTCCTCTAGACCAACATCTGTACTGGCGGCAGTTCAGTTTCTGTACTGGTCATCAGCCGGCGACGGGTGTGTACTGGGTCGGGGGAGGTTTCGACACGGCGCCTCGCTTCGCTCGGGGCCGGCTCAACCAGCAAGAGGCGGCGCCGGCTCGACCAGCAGTGGGGAGGCTGCGATGACATCGTATGGACAGTTCTGTCCGGTGGCCAAGGCGATGGAGTTGCTCGACGAGCGCTGGACGATTCTCATCGACCGCGAACTGCTCTTGGGCAGTCGGCATTTCAACGAGTTGCGACGCGGGGTGCCGAAGATGTCGCCGGCTCTGCTCACCAAGCGCCTACGCAGTCTGGAACGTGCCGGGGTGATCAACCGCAGCGTTGTCGGCGGTCGTTCGGTGTACACGTTGACGACGATGGGTGAGGAGCTCACCACGGTCGTAGAGGCATTGAGCGCGTGGGGTATCCGCTGGATCGGCGAGCTGGGCGACGCCGACCTCGACCCGCATCTGCTGATGTGGGACATGCACCGCACCGTCCCGATCGACCGGTGGCCGCGACGACGCACCATGGTGCAGTTCGTCTTTCACGATGTCATCGGCAAGGCGAGCACATGGTGGCTGGTCGTCGCGGGTGGTGAGGCGCAGGTGTGCGACTTCGACCCCGGTTACGAACTCGACGCCACCGTGATGACCGATCTGCGTACTCTCACCGAGATCTGGCGGGGCGACATCGACTGGCGTCTGGCGCTCGCCGCCGACCGCGTCGAGATCCACGGTGCCGCGGGGGTGGCACGAGACGTGCCGTCGTGGATCGGGCAGAGCCTCTCGTCGGCGGTCCCGCGACCGGCGTGAGCGCCGACGGCACCGTCAGGCGATGTCCCGGCGGAACGTCGTGTAGCGACCGATGACCGCGAACGCGGCGATGTAGGCGAGTATGACGAGGGCGCCGGCCCATTGCGGGAGCAGGTCGTCACTGCCACCACCCATCGTGGCGAAGAAGCTGGAGCCGACGAGGGCGTCGGCGGCGGACCCGGGCAGGAACTTCGACACCGACGACGTGACGTCGAAGGTCGCCAGCGCGATGCGTGCGATCGGTTCCACGAGCTGGGTGAAGGCCAGCAGGATCACGATCGCGGCGACCTGGTTGGACACCACGGCGCCGAACGCCACCCCCATCGCGGTCCATAGGACCATCACCAGCATCGACAGGCCGATCACCTCGAGGGTGGAGCTGTCGCCGAGGAATGCGCCGTCCCCGACCGTCGCGAGGATCGGTGCCGCCGTCGCGACGACCGCGAGAGTGCCGAGGACGCCGTAGAGGAGTCCCATCGGGATGCCGGCGATCAGTTTGGCCACCAACAGGATTCCGCGTCGCGGTTCGACGAGCAGGCTCGCCGTGATGGTCTTGTGCCGGAACTCCCCGGTCACCGCGAGGCTGCCGATCACCAGGGCGAACACGTAGCCGATCGGGCTGGTGAGGGCGTAGATCGAGCGGGCCAGATCGGCGCCGACGAGGGTCGTGGGTTGTTGCATGGCATTCTCGGTCGTCATCGAGAACGCCAGGGCCGCACCGATGAACCCGAGGTAGGCGACCATGGCGATGAGCAGGACCCACCACATCCGCGTGGAGGTGAACTTGCGGTACTCGGCGATCAGGGCGGCCCTCATCGGACGGCCCCCGGCGACGTCGGTGCCCCGTTCGGGCCGGGATCGGCTGACCCGCCGGCGAAATGACTGGTCGGTGCGTCCGAAGACTTCGTGAGATGCAGGAAGACCGCCTCGAGGTCGGCGCCGACGTCGGCGAGTTGGTGGAGTTCGATGCCCGCGGTGAAGGCGGCCGTCCCGACCGTGGCCGCGCTCACGCCGGGCACCCGGAAACCGTCGTGCGTGTCCTCGAGGTGCCACCCGCGCTCGCCCGCGAGTGCGACGAACGACGCCCGTGACGGCGTCCGCACGACGACCGCGTGCTCGGCCAGCGCCTCGAAGTCGGCGAGCGTGGAGGCCCGGACCAGTTTGCCGTTGCCGATCACCACCACGTCGTCGACGGTGCTCCGCACCTCGGCGAGCACGTGGCTGGAGACCAGGACCGTCCGGCCCTCGTGGGCGAGCGACCGCAGCAGCCCGCGCAGCCACACGATGCCCTGGGGGTCGAGACCGTTGGCCGGCTCGTCGAGCAGGATGATCTGCGGATCGCCGAGCAGTGCGGTGGCCAGGCCGAGGCGCTGCCGCATGCCCATCGAGTAACCACCGACGCGGCGGTCCGCGGCCTGGGCGAGTCCGACGAAGTCGAGCACTTCCCGGCACCGCGACGTCGGGACCCCGACCTGCGGGGCGAGTGCCTTCAGGTGCCCGAGTCCGCTGCGACCGGGGTGGAAGCTCGACGCCTCCAGTGCCGCGCCGACGTGCTGGGCGGGTCGCGGGATCTCCCGGAACGGGCGGTCGCCGATGAGTGCCCGGCCGGCGGTCGGTTCGACCAGGCCCAGGAGCATCCGCAGGGTCGTGGTCTTGCCCGATCCGTTCGGTCCGAGGAACCCGGTGACGCGGCCGCGGGCAACGGTGAACGACAGGTCGTCGACCGCGGTAAGGCTGCCGAATCGCTTGGTGAGACCGTCGATCGTTATCGCGGGTGACTCCATCGGTGCCTTCCGTCGGTGGGCTGGCCCATACGCTATCAAACGCGCACGTGGTCAACCGCTTTCATGTCGAAACCTGCCGTGTACGAGTCACACTCGTTGCAGGACAACACATCCGACGATGCGGTCACAACCAATCGCGTTTGCGGAACGACAGATAGAGGCCGACGACCACGACGACGATCAGCGTCGTGCTGGTGATGAAGCCGAGTAGTCGCTCGAAACCGGGAAACGGCACGTTCTGTCCGTAGAAACCGGTGATGGCCGTCGGCACGGCGATGATCGCGGCCCACGCGGTCAGCTTCTTCATGACGGTGTTGAGTCGCGCGTCGGCGAGGGTCAGGTTGGTCTCGAAGACGGTGGTGATCATGTCCCGCAACGACTCCGTCCACTCCGACGCCCGGAGCGCGTGGTCGTAGAGATCGGAGAAATGCGGGTCGAGCTCCGGTGGCGCGTGGTTGTCGAACCGCCGTCGTTGGATGCCGGCGATCACCTCGCGCATCGGCAGGACCACCCGTCGCAGGACGACGAGATCCTTGCGCAGGTCGTAGGTTCGGCGCTGCAGTTCGCGGCCGGGGATGCGCTCGTCGAACAGCAGTGCCTCGAGGTCCTCGATCTCGTCGTCGAGGCGCTGCACGGCGTCGAAGTGCCCGTCCACGACGACATCGAGCAGTCCGTGCACGAGCGCGCCGATCCCGTACTGCGTGGCCCCGCTGTCCGACCATCGCCGCATGACCTCGTCGATGTCGAGCGCCGGGGTCGGTCGCACGGTGATGAGTGCGTTGCGCTTGACGAAGATCGAGATGCGGTGCAGGTCGAACATCCGCGCCCGACCGTTCGCGGAGGCGCGGAAGTCGGTGGCCGCGGAGCCGTCGTCATCGTCGTCGTCCCGGTCGTCGGCCGGCGCGTCGCCGTCGTGCAGCGACACCGCGTAGACCATCACGAAGGTGTGCCCGGTGTAGGTGACTGTCTTGACCCGTTCGGCCGCCGCGACCGTGTCCTCGATCGCGAACGGGTCGAGGTCGAGTTCGGCCGCCAACCGGGACAGGGTCTCGTGGGTGGGGCATTCCAGATCCGCCCAGATCAACTTCTCCGGATTGTCGAGACAGGTGGAGATCTCCTCGAGGTCGAAGCCATCCACCGGGTCGCCGTTCCGCCAGATCTGACCACGGATGCGTTCGACGCCGCGAGGTCCCGACACATCCGAGGGAACTGTCATGTGGCCATCGTGACACCCGTGGGGGTGTTCCGTCGGTGCGACAGGCAGGCGAGACGTCGACCACACCGGGTGGTCGTCGCCCGCGGGTAGCATCGAAATCGGTGTCTGTGGACGGGCGCGGACACCGATTCTCCAGGTAAGGCGGCGGCATGGTCGACAGCAGTTCCCGCGGACATCGCTTGATGCCCGCGCGCACGAGCGAACAGATCCGCGAGTGGTGTGATCGTTCGGCGGTACCGGGCGAGCGGCGCGAACTGTCGGACACCGCGGCGCTGCTCATCGCCTCCGGATACCTCACCCCGGGTGGTCGTGCCATCGTGGTGCGCCGGATCTCCACCGGTCGGCCGATGCCGTCCACGTCCGCGGGTTTCGGCGATCTGCGCCGCCTGCAGCGCGCGATCGTCCAGATCGAACACCAGTTGTCGAGTCCGGTGGTGCCCGGTGTGGTCGCGGCCGTGATGCGCAACCGGCTCAACGGCCTGCAACGACGCCGCGAGGACGCCCGCAAGCAGATCGTCGCCGGCAAGGGTGTGTTCGCGTCGGGGACCCGGGCGATCCGACGCGAGCGACGGGAGAACGTCTATCTCGAGATCGAGGAACGAGACCGGTTGTTCGCCGGGCTGCTGTGCACCCCGACCCCCAACGTCAACGCGTCGAGCTATGTCCGTCGCGCCGGCACCGCCGCGTTCGACCGGATCGCCGGCGTGGTGGGGCAGGTCGCCGCGAAGTCGGGCAACTCGCAGGCGGGGCAGTGGGCGGACCAGTTCCTGTCGGGCGTGCGCGAGACGCCGGGCGGAACGACTCAGACCGGCGCCCCCCGCACCGCGGCCTTCGTCGACGGCTACGAGACGCTGCTGTTCATCACCGGTCACTACTACGACCGCATCCTCGGCAACCCCGCCTGGCGCTCCGACCATTTCGAGGTCCAGCGCACCCAGGTGAACCTGCACGCCGAGGTCGCCGAGATCGCCGCCGACGTCATCGCGTTGCGAGCGGTACGCATCGACCTCGACCGGGCCAAGCGCAACGGCGGCTTCGACCGCACCTTCGCCGCGCAGATCGATCAGCGTGAGACGACACTGCGACCGGTGTGGACCGAACTCATCGATCGTGTCCAGGCGCTCGGCGAGGTCGCGCATGTCGTCGAATCCGCGGCCGTCGAGCTGCAGGTCCTCGCCGAGTACAACAAAGCGGCCACCCTCGACGACCGCATCGACGCGTTGATCGCGCGGTCGGGCGACCGGGAGATCTCCGTCGACAACGCCAAGCGACTCACCGAACAGGTGCGCAGCGGCGAAGAGCAACTGCGGATCTATCGAGATGTGTTGCAGGGCAACATCGCGCGGATCTCGCCGGCGGTGCCGCGCGAACTACCCGCCCGCTACGAGCCGTCGTGACCACGTGCTGAGGTAGTCCTTCTCGGTGGGGGACAGCCGCCGCAGGGTGTGCTTCTCGATGTCGACGACGGCCATCTGCGTGCTCGCGACGCACGCCGGCCGACTGGCGTCGTCGGCATCGCCGCTGCGGATCTCGTAGCCGATGGTGAAGTCCACCGAACGGAAACCCTTGATCCACATCCCGATTCGCAGCGGCGAGTCGTCGTGACGCAGCTGGGCCTGGTATCGGATGTCGACGTGCACGATCATCGCGCTGGTGATCAGCGGGGCGTAGTCCTCGCCGGCGCTCAACAGCCACGCGATGCGCGCCTCCTCCATCAGCGTGACCATCCGCGCGTGGTTGATGTGTCCGAACGCGTCCATGTCCGACCAGCGCACCCCGACCTCGGCGACGAAGGCGAAGTCGTTCGGACCGAGTCCCGTGGTCGACGGTGGTTCGTGCCGCTGGGAACGCGCGTGGTGAACAGAAGGTGAAGTGGGCATCGTCGACTTTCCTCGGGGGTCCCGGTGCCCGTGAGATGCCGTGGTCACGACCTTCCACTCGGCTGAACGCCGGGTAGTCTGTGAGTCTAGATGTCCGCGTCGGGCCGATCCGGTCGGCGCGGACTCGCACGTGGTGACACGACGAGGTCCCGGGTGCACTCCGGGGGGATTGTCGGTGAGGGAGTTGGCGAGATGTCGAGGCGATTGATCGCGGGTCTGGTGTGCCTGATGGTGGGGATTCTGTCGACCCCGGCCATCGCCGACGCCGCTCCCAAACAGGTGGCGCGCATCGCCAAATCCGAGAAGCTGAGTGCGCTGCGTACCGACATCTGGGTCTTCTCACCGGCGATGAACGAGCGGATCAAGCTGTCGGTCCTCACCCCGGTCGGCGGATCGACACCGCGGTCGACGGTCTACATGCTCGACGGCGCCGGCGCCGAGGGCGAGGTCAGCGACTGGATCACGAAGGGTCGCGCCGGACGCTTCTTCGCCGACAAGAACGTCAACGTCGTACTCCCCACCGGAGGCAAGGGCACCTTCTACACCGACTGGCAGAAGAAGGACGCCGCGCTCGGCAAGCCGATGTGGGAGACGTTCCTCACCAGGGAGCTGCCGCCGCTGATCGACGAACGGTTCGACGGCAACGGCCGCAACGCGGTCATCGGGCTGTCGATGGGTGGGCAGGCCGCGTTCTCCCTGGCCATCCGGCACCCGGAGATGTACACCGGCGTCGCCTCGCTCAGCGGCTGCCCGCCGGTGTCCGGTCCGGTCAACGAGGCCTACGTCCGTACGACGGTCGGTCGCGACGGCGGCGACGCCACCAACATGTGGGGCCCGTTCGGCTCCGCGGGCTGGCGCGCACACGACCCGAGCCTTCATCTCGACCGGTTGCGCGGGAAGAACATCTTCATCGCCGCCGGTTCGGGAGCCATCGGCCCCCTCGACCTCCAGCGTCAGATCGAGCCGGACGAGGGGCCGCGCGACGTCGTGACGGCATCCTCGTCGGCGCTCGAACTGGGTGCCTACCGCTGTTCGCTCGAGTTCGCCATCACGATGCGTGCCGCGGGGGTGCCCTACACCGACGGTTTCCGCCTCATCGGAACCCACACGTGGGCGTACTGGGAGCGCGACCTCGCGGCCCTGTGGCCGACCATCGGCCGGGGGCTCTGACCGGCTCGGGGTCCAGGATCAGCTCCGGGGACCGTCCCAGCTCTCGGCGAACCGCAGGAACACGTCGTCCTCGGCGGCGTTGGTGACGGTCACCCGCACGCCGTCGCCGTCGAACGGGCGGACCACCACCCCGGCGTCGACGCAGGCGCGCGCGAAGTCCATCGACGCCGCTCCCAGGTCGAGCCACACGAAGTTGGCTTGCGAATCGGGGACCCGGTAGCCCGCGTCGCGCAGTCGTGCGGTGACGCGGGCCCGTTCGGCGACGACCGCGTCGGTGCGGGCCAGCAACTGGTCCCCGGCGTCGAGGCTGGCGAGCGCGGCGGCCTGGGCGACGCTGCTGACCGAGAACGGCACATGAACCTTGCCGAGGGCGGTGATGACCTCCGGATCGGCGATCGCGTAACCCACGCGCAGCCCGGCCAGCCCGTACGCCTTCGAGAAGGTGCGCAGCACCACGAGGTTGCGGAACTCGCGTCGGAGTTCGAGTGCGTCGTACGCCTGACTCGACGGCAAGCGCAGGTATTCGAAGTACGCCTCGTCGAGAGCGACGATGACGTCGGACGGCACGTTCTGCAGGAACTCCCGCAGGTCGGCTGCCTCGACCACGGTCCCGGTCGGGTTGTTCGGATTGCACACGAAGATCAGCCGCGTGCGGTCGGTGATCGCGTCGGCCATCGCGCGCAGGTCGTAGGTCAGATCGCCGGTGAGCGGGACCTGGACCGGTGTCGCGCCCGCGACGCGCGTCGCCAGGGGATAGGTCTCGAAGGACCGCCACCCGAAGACCACCTCGTCGCCCGGTCCGCTGGTGACGAGGATGAGGTTCTGGCAGAGGATGACCGACCCGCATCCCACCTGGACCTCGTCTTCGGTGACCCCGAGGCTCTTGGCCAGCGCTGCGGTCAGCTCCACCATCCCGTTGTCGGGGTAGCGGTTCACGGCTGCGGCCGCCGCGCCGATCGCCTCGACGACGCTCGGCAGCGGACCTTCGGTGACCTCGTTGCTGGCGAGCTTCACCGCTCCCGGAAACGTCTTGCCCGGTACGTATACGGGAAGGTCGTCCAGGTCGGGGCGGATTCGCAGGCTCACCCGACCAATGTAGGCCGCGACCCCGATGAGGCAGAAACCGGCTCTGACCAACCGGTTTGCTTGTGGACGCGAAGGGTGTGTAACCTTTCGACTCGGCAGTTCGAAAGGACTCCGCCAAGGAGGCGTGCCAGAGCGGCCGAATGGGACTCACTGCTAATGAGTTGTCTCGCTAAAACGGGACCGGAGGTTCAAATCCTCTCGCCTCCGCCACCGCAGTCGGCCGACGGCGGTACAACTGAATAGCACGCGCCCGTAGCTCAACGGATAGAGCATCTGACTACGGATCAGAAGGTTTGGGGTTCGAATCCCTACGGGCGCACAGAGAATCGCCAGGCGAGACCATGTCTCGCCTGGCGTTTTGTTTCGTCTTCTCACCACGAGATGCTGATCCCCAACTATAGTTGCGATAGTCTAACTTTAGTTGGAGGGGAGTCGGAGATGCAGCTCCACAAGCCGTTCGCGACGGTGACGCCGACCCTGGACGGCGACGTGCTCGATGTCCTTGCGAGTGCAGACGAAACATTCACGATCACTCAGGTCCAGCGCATTCTCACCTCTGCGTCGGGAGAAGGAATTCGCAAGGTCCTCAACCGCCTCACCAAACAGGGCGTGGTGCTGCATGACGAGGTGGGTAGGACCCACACTTACCGTCTCAACACCGAGCATCTAGCGGCTGACGCAATCATGGCGGTATCGCGCCTGAACTCGACTTTTCTGCGCCGACTCGAACAACACCTGAGCAGCTGGGGGAGCACGCTGCGTTACGCCGCCGTGTTCGGTTCGGCCGCCACGGGGCGGATGGCGCTCGACAGCGACATCGATTTGTTCCTGGTGCGGGGCCCTGATTCCTCCGACGACGGGGACGACTTGTGGGAACAACGGGTGACCGAACTCGCTCGACTGATCACCGCGTGGACCGGTAACGACGGCCGGATTGTCGAGTACGCCGAGCAGGAGTTTCATGCCGCGGCCTCTGCCGGTGAGGCTGTGTTCGACGACGTGTCGAAGCAGGGCCTGACCGTCGCGGGGACACGGTCCTGGTTCAACGCGCAGCTGCGTTCGGTGAGGAGGCCTTGATGGCCGGACAGCGGAACTGTGACTCCGGGGTCACCGCGGGGCGTCTGTCGAAGGCGAACGAATTTTTCGACGCCGCAGAACTTCTCGTCGACGAAATGCCCAACGCTGCCGGCGACTTGTACGTCGATGCGGGTATCGCTGCCGCGGACGCGATCTGCTGCGTGCGCCTCGGTACGCACTCGAACACCGGCAACCACAGTGAGGCTGTTGCCCTGCTCCGGCGAGCGGACAGCGGATCCGAACGGCATCTGAATACGCTGCTCAATTTGAAGAACAAGGTTGCTTACACACATCAGGACCTGAGCTCCGCAGAGTTGAAGAAGATGAATCGCGCTGCGGAACATTTGGTCGAGGCGGCGAAGCAGGCGGTTGCGGCTCGGGGGTAGCGCCGCGTGCAGAAAGTCTGGGGTTCGAATCCCTACGGGCG
>NZ_JAMBDT010000059.1:0-31819 GCF_025143765.1 Gordonia sp. p3-SID1431 | reverse complement strand
CAGGACGTCGCCGGCCCCGGCGGTCGCGGCCCACGACGACGCGGCGTCGTTGCCCAGGACGTGACCCGTCGGGTCGGCGACCAGCGTGATCCGTCCCTTCAGCAGCACCGCGACCCCCCACCGTGCAGCGAGACCGGAGACGGCGGTCAGACGGTCGGCGCCCAGTTCGGCACCAGTCAAGCGGGCGAATTCGCCGGCGTGCGGGGTCAGCAGCGTCGGTGCCGTCCGCCCGTCGACGAGCCCGGGTTCGCGGGCGATCAGGGTGAGCGCGTCGGCGTCGGCCAGGACCGGCAGATCGGTGTCCAGGACGGTGCGCAGGGTCATCGCCGCCGCGTCGTCGGTACCCATGCCGGGGCCGAGGACCCACGCCTGCACGCGTCCGGCACCGTCGAGGTCGGGCGTGGCGACGACCTCCGGCCACTGCGCCACCACCTCGGCGTGGGCGGAGCCGACGAACCGGGTCATCCCGGAGGTCGCGGTCACCGCCGCGCCGGTGGCGAGGACGGCCGCGCCGGGGTACCGATGCGAACCGGCGATCACCCCGACCACCCCCTGCGTGTACTTGTCGTCCCCGGGACCCGGTGTCGGCCAGTCGATCTCGTCGTCGGTCAAGGTGGCGAGCGCCGAATCGGCGGGGTCACCGAGGCCGGCGTCATCGAGGCCGATGTCGACGAGGACGACCCGCCCGCACTGTGGGGCGGCGAGCAGGTGCGCGCGGCGACGGACGCCGAAGGTGACGGTGATGTCGGCACGGACTGCCGGGTCGTGGACCTCACCGGTGTCGGCGTCGACGCCCGACGGCAGGTCGACCGCGACGACGGTGGTCTCCGGACCGAGCGCCGCGAAGACCTCGGCGGCGTTCGCCCGCAGCGGCCCCCGGCCACCGAGTCCGACCACGCCGTCGACGATCACCTCGAGGCCGTCGGGTAGCCGCTCGCCGATCCGTCCGCCGGCGGCGCGGAATGCCCGCAGCCCGGCGGCGTGGGCGCGGTCCGGGGCGAGCAGGACCGCGTCGACCCGCACGCCGCGGCGGCACAGCTCGGCACCGGCGAACAGCGCGTCGCCGCCGTTGTCCCCCGCACCGACGACCAGCCCGACCGACCGTCCATAACATCCGCCGGTCCGGCTCAGCTCTGCCGCGATCACCTGGGCGACGCCGTGCGACGCCCGGCGCATCAGGACGCCGTCGCTGAGCAGGTTCCCCGTCGCCCGCTCGGCGGCGCGGACCTCATCGGCCGTCAGGTACCGGATCGGCATGGGGAACTGCTATTCGACGGTCACCGACTTGGCCAGGTTCCGCGGTTTGTCGACGTCGTAACCACGGGCCTGCGCGACGCTCGCCGCGAACACCTGCAGCGGCACGGTCGACACCAGCGGTTGCAGGAGCGTCGGCGTCTTCGGGATGGGGATGAACTCGTCGGCGACGGCACGGGCGGCCGCGTCGTCGGGCTCGGCGATGACGATCGTGCGGGCTCCGCGGGCCTGGATCTCGCGGATGTTGCTGACCATCTTCGAGTGCAGCACGGCGCGGCCGTCCGGCGAGGGCATGACCGTGATCACCGGGAGCCCGTCCTCGATCAGCGCGATCGGCCCGTGCTTGAGCTCGCCGGCCGCGAACCCCTCGGCGTGCATGTACGCGAGTTCCTTGAGTTTGAGAGCGCCCTCGAGCGCCACCGGATACCCGACATGCCGGCCGATGAACAGCACCGTGTTGTGGTGCGCCAGCGAACGCGCCAGCCCCCGGACCGGCTCCATCGTGTCCAGCACCTGCGCGACCGAGTCGGTCATCGCCTCGATGGCCGCGAACTCGCGGGCGACCTCGTCGGCGTACTTCGTGCCGCGTGCCTGCGCCAGGGCGAGCCCCACGAGATAGGCGGCGACGATCTGCGCGAGGAAGCACTTCGTCGATGCGACGCCGATCTCGGGGCCCGCGTGGGTGTAGAGAACCGCGTCGGATTCCCGAGGGATCTGTGCCCCGTTGGTGTTGCAGATCGCGAGGACGCGCGCCTTCTGGTCCTTCGCGTGCCGGACCGCCTCGAGCGTGTCGGCGGTCTCACCGGACTGCGAGATGGCCACCACCAGCGTCGACCGGTCGAGAACCGGGTCGCGGTAGCGGAACTCACTGGCGAGTTCGATCTCGACCGGGAGGCGCGTCCAGTGCTCGATCGCGTACTTGGCGAGCAGCCCGGCGTGGTAGGCGGTGCCGCAGGCCACCACGAACACCTTGTCGACGTCGCGCAGATCGTCGTCGGTCAGGCGTTGCTCGTCGAGCACGATGCGACCGTTCTGCAGATGCCCGAGGAGGGTGTCGGCGATCGCGCGCGGCTGCTCGGCGATCTCCTTGAGCATGAAGAAGTCGTAGCCGCCCTTCTCCGCGGCCGCGAGATCCCAGTCGATGTGGAACGGCTTGCCGTCCCGGGCGTTCTCGTCGAAGTCGGTGACCGTGTACGAGTCGGCGGTGATCACCACGACCTCGTCCTGGCCGAGCTCGACCGCGTCCCGGGTGTGTTCGATGAAGGCCGTGACGTCCGACGCGAGGAACATCTCGCCCTGCCCGACACCCACCACGAGCGGGGTCGACCGCCGCGCGGCGACGATGGTGTCCGCGTGGTCGGCATGGGTGAACACGAGCGTGAACGCACCTTCGAGGCGACGCAGCGCCGCATACGCGCTTGCCACGAAGTCGCCGGCGGTCGGCCCGAACGCGTAGTACTTCGACACGAGGTGCACGGCGGTCTCGGTGTCGGTCTCGGACACGAACTCGATGCCGTCGTCCTCGAGTTCGGCGCGTAGCTCGGCGTAGTTCTCGATGATGCCGTTGTGGACGACGGCGAGCTTGCCGTCGTCACTGGCGTGCGGATGCGCGTTCCGATCGGTCGGCTTGCCGTGTGTGGCCCACCGCGTGTGTCCGATGCCGGTCGTGCCCGACAGCGACTCGCGACCGACCGCGGCGATCTGCTTCTCGAGGTTCTCCAGCCGGAGTGCCTTCTTCTGGATCGCGGTGCTTCCCTCGCCGTCGAGGATCGCGACGCCCGCCGAGTCGTACCCGCGGTATTCCATCCGCCGCAACGCGTCGACGACGATGTCCAGGGCATCGCGCCGCCCCACGTATCCCACGATTCCACACATAGCTAGTCAGGGTACCTGCGGACGCGCGGGCGGCAGCGCGGCGCGTCGGGTGCCGAGCGGGGGTCACAGCAGGCCGCCGTCGGGTGCCGCGGCACGGACGTCACTCGATGGTGTCGGGCACCACCGCGTTCGGGGCCCGGGACGGCACCGGACTCGCCGCACGGCGGCGTTTGCGCTCTTTCGCGCCGAGCAACTTGGCGATCTTGTCCTGGATCTCCGGCGGATCGTCGAGGTCCACCGCGGGCACCTTGCCGAGCTCGGTGTCGGCGTCGGCGAAGGCCTCGTACCGGCTGTCGTCGTCGAGGGTGTGCAGCAGGAATCCCGTGGTCAGGGCGCGTGCGGCGGTGTGCGTCTTCTTGTCGGCGCCGTTGCCGCCGAGGAGTGATTTGATCGACCGGTGCTCGATCAGCCCGCGGGACGTCGCGGCCGGCGGGGTACGCAGCACCACACCGGGACGGGGATCGGCGGCCGACTCCGACCCGTACGCCTGTGCCAGGGGCAGGGCGTTGCCGTCGATGGTGTCGAGTTCGCCGATCGCCGACACGATGAGTCCCGGAGCACTCACCCGGCGGGCCGCGGGCAGGAGTTGCGCAGTCGTCGGCGCCGGGAACAGTGCGACCACCCCCCGGGCCGGCGGTTGCGGCTGACCGTGCAGCACGCCCTCCGACGCGGCCAATACCGCTGCGGCGGCACCGAAGCCGTGGCCGGCGAACCCGATCTTGCGCGGGTCGACGGTGATCTCGCCGAAGCCGAGCGGGACCCGGGTCACGATCGACAGCGCTGAACGGAGCTGGGCGGCCATCGTGTCGTCGGACGCGAGCAGGCCTCGCTGACCCGCCGGGACGGCGACGACGATGCCCCAGGACGCGAGGTGGTGGCACAGGTCGCGGTAGCGCTCGACCGACGTCATCCACCCGTGCCCGAACGCGATGGCGGGGAGCCGTTCGCCCTCGGCGGGAGTGAACACGACACCCGGGGTCCCGACGATCCCGAGGTCGCCGCGCAACACGCGATGGGGGCCGCGTCGGGCGAGCGCCTTCATCAGCTTCGCGGGCGACTGCGTCGGCTTCTGCTGCTTCTTGCCTGGCACAGCAGACAGCCTATGTGTTGCGCGGCGGCAGATGGGGACTGGCGTCGGCCACGTCGGCCGGCAACATGATGCCCGGGGTGGCGTCCGCGGCGTCGGCGGCGTTCTCGAGGTCGTCCCGGAGTTGCTGCGTCTCCGACCGCACCGCGTTGCGGCGATGCTCGTCCATGGCGAGTTCGAGGTCCCGCTGTCGAGCGGAGAACACGTGCGACGCCTCCGCGACGCCGGCGGTCGCGGTGCGGGCGAGGGCCTCGATCTGGTCGGCGAGGTTCACTGGTCACCCGCCAGCGCCAGATCACCCGACGATCGGTCCGGCGATGCCTCCGGTTCCGGCCCCGACCGATTCTGTTCCGACCGATTCGGTTCCGCGGCTTCGGTTTCGGCGACCACCCCGGTTGCCGCCTCGACGGTGGCCGAGGCCGTCGGCCCCGACGCGACGGGCGCGTCGTGTCCCTCGGCGCCGCCCAGCCGGAACGGGACGTCGACGCCGTCGTCGCGGGATGCGCGCGCCGACTCGTCGGGCTCCGACGACCGTACGGTCGCCGGGGGCTCGGACGCGGCGACCCCTGACATCGACGCCGTGGGCTCAGATCGTGCCGCGGCGGTCGCCGCCCCGGTTTCCGCCGGCCGGGCATCGGTGGTCGATTCGGCCATCCAGGTCTCGGGTCCCGGTGCGGGCGCGGCGACGGTCTGCGCCGGTGCCGCCGCGGACGGTGATCCCGGCGACACGACCGGGACGGCGCCCGGGGGCCCGGCGTCGACCGGATAAGCCTCGTCGTCGATGCCGTCGACGGACCGGTTCAGGAGGTCGAGGATTCCGGCGATCCCGCGGGTCGTCGTCTCGAGCGAGGTGCTGAACAGGGCCAGCCGGGACGAGATGTCCTCGACCGCCACCCCGATCGGCACGCGACCGGTGAGCACCGCCTGCGGCAGTTCCGCCGGCGGCACCCCGGCCGCGGTCGGTGCCGACAACCGGGCGACGGCCAGATAGAAGGTGCGCAGCAGGCGGTCGATGCCCGACGCCGCGGCCGAGGTGGCGTCGGTGAGCGTGCGCAGGATGTGCAGATCCGATTCGGCGCGACGCTGATGGTCGATGACCGTCGTGAGGGCGACGGCCGCGGACTCGCTGTTCCAGCCGTCGTCGAGGCGGACCTGCTGTTCGGGGAGATGGTGGAGTTGTTCGGACACGGCCCGGTGCGCCGACACCAGGGCGCGGCTGTCCGCGGACAAGGCCGCGATGTCGAATCCGTCGACCACGCGGAGTCCGTTGCGGAGGGTGGCATCGTCGGGGGCGGCGACCCCCATCAGACGCCCGGCCGGCACGAGTTCGATCAACGTCTCGACGCCACCCCGGGCGTCGGACCTCAGCACCGACAGCGAGTCCACGCCTCGTCTCACCGGCCGTCCACCCCCGAGGGCGGCAGCGCTCGCGAGATCTCGCCCGCCACGCGCCGATCCCCGTCCGCCATGGTCAGCGCACTGTTGCGGAGAGTGTCCGCGAGCGCCGCAGCGGCCGTGGCCTGCACCCGTAACCGGCGCGACAGGGTCGCGCTCATCTCGGCGTACGCCGCGGCCGACGGCCCGAAGGCGACCGTGTTCTCGTCTCCTGCGATCGACTCCCGAGCCCAGGTCCCGAAGTCGTGTGCGGCCAGATCGTCGGCGACCGCCGACAACACCAGCGAGGATCTGCGGTAGTAACCCGACACCTCGGACACCTGGGCGGTGTCCATCGAGATCGGGCGCGACCCGACACCGTCCGCACCGTCGCCGTTCATGTCACCCCTCCCCGACCCGCGTCCGCCAGTTCACCGCGATCCTCCGAGCGGCCCTGCATTCTTGGACGCACGGCAGCGGCCGCCGGTTCCCGGGACTTCTCCGGACACGCAGGAAATTGTCGCGTACGAAGGGGCGAGGCGCCAGTGCGCCATCAGGCGAGCGGTCAGTCCCGCAGTTCGATGCCGTGCGAGGTCACGGCGTCGAGCAGAGCGGTGGGCCGGTCCGCGGCCGGGACGTCGTGGACCAGCGCGAACGCGCAGCCGAGGGCGCGCGCCCCGCCGTCGGCGGTCTCGCTGTCCCCGACCATCAGCACCTCGTCGGCCGGCACACCCAGCGGGTCGAGCGCGGCGTGGAAGATCCGGGGGTCGGGTTTGATCGCCCCGACCTCGTACGACAGCGCGAACGCGGCGACGAGGTCCTCGACGCCGTGCAGAGCCAGGACCTTGCGCAGGTCGAAGGCGATGTTGCTGACGATGCCGACCGGAACCCCTGCCGCACCGAGCTTCTGCAGCACCGCGACGGTGTCGGCGAACGGAACCCACGAGGACGGGTCGAGCACCCGGTTGTAGAGAGCGTTCGCGTGGTCGGCATTGCTCATCCCGACCGTGCGCAGCAACGCCAGGTAACCGGTCCGATGCAGCGCCGGGTCGAGATCACGACGTTCCCAGGCATCCTGGTCGGCACCGACGACGCCGTCGGGCAGACCGACGGGTGCGACCATGCGCCGGATGATGTCCGCCTGACGGTCGCGGTCGAACTCGGCACCGGTGTCGTCGCGCAGGTCGGCGAACCACTCGTCGCGCGCCTCGAAGCGGAACAGGGTGCCGGAGAAGTCGAACAGGACCGCGCGCGGTGCCCCACCGGTCATGCCCCGGCCCCCTGTACGACGTCGGCCAGACGGCCGGCCACCGCCAGCGCCTGATCGGCGGTCGCGGCTTCGACCATCACGCGGACGAGCTGCTCGGTTCCCGACGGGCGCAGCAGGACGCGACCGGTCTCCCCCAGTTCGGCTTCGGCGGCCACGACCGCTTCTTTCACCGATTGTGATTGGGCCACTGCGTGTTTGTCGCCCACGCGCACGTTGATGAGCTCCTGCGGCAGCACCGTCACGATGCCGGCCAGGTCAGCGAGCCGCGTCGACGTGGCGGCCATCCGCGCCATCAGCATCAGCCCGGTCAGGATGCCGTCACCCGTCGTGCCCGAACCCGGGACGACGATGTGACCGGACTGTTCCCCGCCGATCGAATAACCGCCCCGCCGCAGTTCCTCGAGGACGTACCGGTCCCCGACCCCGGTGGTGTGCACGGTGATCCCGGCCTCGCGCATGGCGATGTGCAGTCCGAGATTGCTCATGACGGTCGCGACGAGCACATCGTCGTGGAGCTTGCCC
The DNA here is from genome assembly GCF_025143765.1 of Gordonia sp. p3-SID1431. Taxonomy (NCBI): domain Bacteria; kingdom Bacillati; phylum Actinomycetota; class Actinomycetes; order Mycobacteriales; family Gordoniaceae; genus Gordonia; species Gordonia sp. p3-SID1431. The sequence continues at coordinate 24,437 of NZ_JAMBDT010000059.1, read as the reverse complement.
TGGTCTTTCAAAGACGTCGCCAGCACGGCCATGATGGCATCGCCGTCGACGATCTGACCCGTGGAATCGACTGCGAGACAACGGTCTGCGTCACCGTCGTGAGCGAGTCCGAGGTCGGCTCCGTGCTCGAGCACGGCCGCCTGCAACTTGTCCATGTGCGTGGACCCGCAGTCGGCGTTGATGTTGAGGCCGTCCGGCTCGGCGTGGATCGCGATGACCGTCGCCCCGGCGTCGGCGTAGGCCTGCGGAGCGAGCTCCGACGCCGCGCCGTGCGCGCAGTCGACGACCACGGTCAATCCGTCGAGGCGGGTGTCGACGGCCTGTGCGAGGTGGCGCCGGTAGCGGTCGCCGGCGTCCGGCGCAGCGACGATCCGACCCACCGCAGCCCCGATCGGGCGGATGAACTCACCGTCCATGGCGGCTTCGATGCGGTCCTCGACGGCGTCGTCGAGCTTGTGCCCGCCGCCGGAGAAGAACTTGATCCCGTTGTCGGGCATGGGGTTGTGCGACGCGGAGATCATCACGCCGAGGTCGGCGTGGTAGTCCGCGGTCAGGAATGCGACCGCCGGGGTCGGCACGGTGCCGACACAGATGGCGTCGACTCCGGTGGCGGCGAGCCCCGCACACACCGCGGCTTCCAGCATCTCGCCGGATGCGCGCGGATCACGTCCGACGACCGCGCGCGGACGCCGGTGCGACTCGGTCGCCGAACTCTCTGCGAAAACGACCGCGGCGGCCGAGGCCAGGCGCAACGCGAGCTCGGGGGTGAGCTCGTCGTTGGCCAGGCCTCGGACGCCGTCGGTTCCGAAAAGGCGTGCCAAGATCAGCGCTTGGAGTACTGCGACGCCTTGCGGGCCTTCTTGAGGCCGTACTTCTTGCGCTCGACCGCACGCGGGTCACGGGTGAGGAAGCCGGCCTTCTTCAGGGCGGGACGATCCTCCGGGGTGACCTCGATGAGCGCACGCGCGATGGCGAGACGCAGCGCGCCGGCCTGGCCCGAGGGGCCACCGCCGACGAGCTTGGCGTAGATGTCGAACGACTCGGTGCGCTCGACGGTGACCAGCGGGGCCTTGATCAGCTGCTGGTGCACCTTGTTGGGGAAGTAGTCCTCCAGCGACCGGCCGTTGAGGGTGAACTCACCGGAACCCGGCGCCAGGCGAACGCGGACGACGGCCTCCTTGCGGCGGCCGACGGTCTGGATCGGACGGTCGATGACGACCGGCTCGCGGACCTCTTCGACCACAGCGGCGTCGTAGTCGTCAGCGGCGACCTCGACGGCCTCCACGACCTCGACGGCAGCCTCGTCGACGGCCTCGACGGCGTCGTTGATGTTCTCGTTGCTCACTGGGCCACCTGCTTGATCTCGAAGGGGACGGGGCGCTGGGCCGCGTGCGGATGGTTCGGGCCGGCGTAGACCTTCAGCTTCGAGGCCATGGCGCGGCCGAGCTTGGTCGACGGCAGCATGCCCTTGACGGCCTTCTCGATGACCCGCTCGGGGTAGGTCGCGAGCAGCTCGGTGGTGGTGCGGGACTTCAGGCCACCGGGGTGCCCCGAGTGGGTGTAGTTCAGCTTGCGATCAGCCTTGTTGCTGGTCAGCGCGACCTTTTCCGCGTTGATGATGACGACGAAGTCGCCGCCGTCCATGTGCGGGGCGTAGGTCGGCTTGTGCTTGCCGCGAAGCAGGTTCGCGACCTGCACGGCCAGCCGGCCGAGCACCACGTTCTCGGCGTCGATGACATGCCACGTACGCGTGATGTCACCGGCCTTCGGGGTGTAGGTAGGCACAGTTGTCCTCAACTCTTGTCGAATGGATGCTGGTCGGGTGCACGGCAGAGATTGTTCCCGGCGACCAGTGGGGACCCGGGCCTCCGCTGACCTGGACACACAGCTGTGCGCCAGGCGCCGAGCACCAGCGATCCAGGCTACGCGACCGCGCTGGTCAGGGTCAAAACGGACTCGGCCTCACGACGACGGCGACACCCGGACCGACCGCACCGCCGCCGCGCACTCGTCGTCGGCGGATTCGGCCGCGGTACCCGCCTGACAGCCGATCGAGACCTGCAGACCATCGTCGACCACGACGTACCAGCGGATCGCGCCGCCCGAGGCCGGTGACTCGCGGTAGCCGATCACGTCCCGCCCGCCGAACCGGGTGGCGGCGGAGAACTCGGTGACGACGTCGTCGCCGCGCTGCTCGATCCGGTTGCGCAGGCTCCCCGCGACCGATTCCCGGGTGGAGCCGGCGCGCACCTCGGTGAGGACGGCGATGATGCGCCGGCCGTCGTCGGGATCGACGAACACCGCGCGAGTGGTCGAGGGGTCGTCGGCCGAACCGCTCGGGGTCCGCTGTTCGGACTGCCGCCAGTCGCCGGGCACCGCCAGCGTCGCACGCCCGAGGCCGACCTCCGTCGACGCCGCGTCCGGTGCGGTGCCGCGCTGCCAGAGTCCCACCCCGATCGCACCGCTCACGACCAGGATCGCCATCACCGCCGCGGCGAGCAGCGTCCCCGACCGGCGCCGGGTGGCGCCGACCGGGAGCGAGGGTCCGGGATCGGCGCCCGGGGCCATCGTGTCCTCGTCCGCACCGCCGGTGCGGTGGCCGAGCCGGACCACGAGCTCGCGGTCGACGGCGACCACGCGTCCCGCGACCGCGTGCCCGGCGATGACGCCGATCGCCGCGGACACCTCGTCCGGGCGGTCCCCGTCGACGAACACCGCCTCGACCGAGTCGTCGATGACGTCGAGGCCGTCCGCGTTCGACGAGGAGCGCGGCGCACGGTCGGCACCGGGACGAATGAGCCCGGAGCGCTCGATCACCCAGCCGTCCGGACCGCGCCCGACGATCTGCACGTCCCACCACGCCGGTCGCGGGTGGCCGGGATCGGCGGGCGGCCGCGGGAGATGCGTGGTCTCGACGACGGCGCACCGCCGCACGGTGAGATCGGCGTGACTGCGCGCGACGAGCACCGCCCGCGGTAGGAGTGCCACCGGCGCGCGGCCGTCGCCGAGGTCGGCGAGCGTCGATGCCCGACGGGGTCCCCAGGTGCTCGGGTGCCCGACGACGAGGGGTCGGCCCGCGGGCAAGTCGAGGCCGGCGAAGACCCGTCGCCACACCTGGCGCAGGTGTTCGCGCCGACCGTCGGCCACGACACTCATCTGGTCCACCGACTCGAGCAGCGGCCGCACATCGCGATCCACCCGGCGCAGCCCGCGCTCCGGGTCATGGACCAGCGGCGTCCCGAACGCGAGATCGACCACCGTCGGACGGTTCCCGTCGCCGATCGGTTGCACCTCGCCCGGCTGTGTCATCCGGCCCGACCCACCCCTAGTCGCCGATCGGGAGATGGGCGACCTGGATCATCTCCTGCGGCCGGACGCGCGACACCAGTTCGCCGCGGCCGGGCACCAGCGTCTGCAGCCTCGACCGGCCGGTGATGAATCCCTCGTCCCGGTCGCCGCTCATCAGCAGGATGTCCGACGACAGGTCCTTGAGGCGCGCGATCAGCGGATCGAACATCGCCCGACCGAGGCCGCCGGAACGTCGGGCGAGCACGATGTGCAGCCCGATGTCGCGCGCATGGGAAGCCAGTTCGACGATCGGCAGCATCGGATTGCCGGTCGAGGTGACGACCATGTCGTAGTCGTCGACCACCACGTACACCTCGGGCTGGCCCTCGAGCCAGGTGCGGTCCCGCAGTTGCTGGACCGTCACGTCCTCAGGCGGCATCCGGTTCTTCAGATACGCCGCCAGCTCCGTCATCATCGACGCCGCGCGGTCGGGCGAACTCGCGTAGCCGGCAAGATGATCGCCGTCGATGATCCCCAGCATCGTGCGGCGGTAGTCGACGAAGACGATGCGCACCTGCTCGGGTGTGGCACCCGCGACCAGCCCGGTGACGATCGTCCGCAGCAGGTTGGTCTTGCCGTGCTCGACGTCGGCGAACGCCATGAAATGCGGTTGGGCGGTGAAATCGAGCACCACCGGGGCGAGTTCGAGCTCGCCGACACCGATAGCCACCTGATTGGGTGCCAGCGTCAGCCCGGCGGCGGCAACCGCGCGCTGCACCGATGCGTAGTCGATCGCGGTGCTCAGCTTGCGCACGGCCATCGCCGAGCGGCCCGGATAGGCGGCGGTGAGCTTCTCGACCGACTGGGCGACGCCCGCGGGCAACGACTCGGCGCTGCTGACGGAATCGAGCCGCGGCAGCGCGATCAGCATGTGCAGCTCCTGCCCGGTCAGGCCGCGGCCGGGTCGGTTCTGCGGGACCAGCGCGGCGGCGCGACGACCCATGTCGGAATCCATCGGGTCGCCCAGCCGCAGCTCGATCCGGGTACCCATGAGATCGCGGACCGCCGGGCGCACCTCGGCCCATCGGGACGCGGTGACCATGACGTGGACGCCGTAGCTCAACCCCTGGGCCACGATCGCGGTGATCTGTTCCTCGAGCGATTCCAGTTCGGTCCGCAGCACGTTCATCCCGTCGAGGACGAGGAACACGTCGCCGAACCGGTCCTGCGCCAGCGGGTCCGACGCCGGCGAGGTGACGCCGGACCGGAACCACGCTTCCCGGCGGGACCGGTAGTCGCGCATCGACTCGATGCCCAGCCGGGTGAACAGCAGTTCGCGCGACCGGACCACGGCCGCCACCTCGGCGACCGTACGGCGGACCGCGTCCATGTCGCCGCGCGAGGCGACCGAGCCGACATGCGGGAGCCCGGCGAGACCGGCCAGACTGCCGCCGCCGAAGTCCAGACAGTAGAACTGCACCTGTTCGGGCGTGTGGGACGCGGCAGCCGACATGATGATCGTGCGCAGCGTCGTCGACTTGCCCGACTGCGGACCGCCGACCACCGCCACGTTGCCCGCGGCCCCCGCGAGGTCGATGACGAGCGGGTCGCGTCGCTGGTCGTAGGGCCGATCGACGACGCCGATCGGAACGGTGAGACTCCCCGGCACCGCCGGGTGGGACCAGTCCCGCTCGCCGAGAAGATGTTCCACGGTGGGCGAATCGTCCAGCGGCGGCAGCCACACGCGGTGGGCCGGCGGGCCCGCGTGCTCCATGCGTTCGACGATGGTCTCCATGAGCGTGGGCACCTGCGCCGAGACCGGCTCGAACTCGGTGGGCGCCTCGGGTGCCGGCGGTTCCTCGTCGAGCAGGCTCTCGGCCTGGTCGAGCAGCGAACGCGACGCACCCTCGTCCAGCGGCACCGGAAGTGCGGTGAACACCTTGAGGTTTCCGCGACGCGACGACGCCGTGGTCGTCGGATCGACTGACTCGGTGACCGTCGGCGAGTAGTAGGCCCCCGACACGTAGGAGGTGTTGAATCTGATCGGGTCCGCCGAGTCGCATTTGAGGTACGCCGAACCCGGGACGCTCGGCAGGTGATAGGCGTCGGGAACACCGAGAACCGAGCGGGACTCGTTGGCGGAGAACGTTTTCAGTCCGATCCGATAGGACAGGTGCGAGTCCAGGCCACGCAGTTTGCCCTCTTCCAGACGCTGCGAGGCGAGCAGCAGATGGATGTGCAGCGAGCGGCCCAGACGACCGATCGCGACGAACAGTTCGGCGAAATCGGGCTTCTGCGAGAGCAGTTCGGAGAACTCGTCGACGACGATGAACAGTGCCGGCAGCGGATCGAGGCGCACCCCCGAGGCGCGGGCGCGCTCGTAGTCGGCGACGTTCGCGTAGTTGCCCGCCGCCCGCAACACCTCCTGGCGCCGGTTCATCTCGCCCGAGAGCGCGTCCTTCATCCGGTCGACCATCGAGAGTTCCTGCTCGAGGTTCGTGATGATCGCTGCGACGTGCGGCGCGGATTCCAGGCCCAGGAACGTCGCGCCGCCCTTGAAGTCGACGAGCACGAGATTCAGCTCCGACGGCGAATGAGTCGCCAGCATCGCCAGGACCAGCGTGCGCAGGAACTCCGACTTCCCCGATCCGGTGGCGCCGATGCACAGCCCGTGCGGACCCATGCCGCCGTGCGCGCTCTCCTTGATGTCGATCTCCACGGGCGCGCCCGTCGGCGTGTAACCGATCGGCACGCGCAGGCGCTCCCGGCCGGTACGACCGCGCCAGGCCGTCGCCGGATCGAAGCGTGCGGCGTCGTCGATGCCCAGCAGCGCGGGCAGGCCGGGGTCGGCCGAGGTCGCCTCGGACTCGAGGTGGGCCAACGTCGCCGCGGTGGCCAGCCGGTAGCGCGCCATGCGCCGGGCGATCGCCTCCGCCTCGGGAATCGTCAGCGAGTCCATGTCGGCGAACTCCTCGACGCCGGCGGCACTGCGCGCGGAGACCTTGCCCCCGCGCACGACGAGTTGCAGCCCGCGCCGCACCGCGAGACCGTCCGGCGGCGCGGTCAGGTCGAGGATCGTGACGCCTTCCATGCCGGCGTCGTTGATGATCCGCTCGTCGCCGGCGACGTAACCGTCGTCGATGATCACCACGAGGTGTGCGCGATTGGCGTTCGGCGGCGCCGAGCGGCTGAACCGGCCGCGCTCGAGGAGGTCCGCGGCCATCGAGTTCTCGAGGTCCGCCAGCGTCGGATAGATCATCCGCATCGCCCCGACGCCGTCGCGCAGCGTCGGATGTCCCACGTGCGGAAGCCATTTCGCCCAGTCCCAGGCCTCCCCCGCCGGATCACCGGTCACGATGCCGATGTGCAGGTGATCGGGACCGTGGAACGCACACAGCTCCACGACCATCGACCGGATGAGTTCGCGGGTCTCCTGCCGCGCACCCTCGATGTTGATGGCGGGGAAGCCGCGCAGCGAGATCGAGGTGGGCAGGCGGTACACCGCGGAGTGCGTCCGCACGAACCGGCGCAGGGCCACCATCGACACCGGCTCGATGTCCTCGAGGGGCCCGGTCTCCGGCGGCATGAGCCGCGTGGCGAGTCGCTGGACGCCCACCCCGACGCGCACATGGGCGAAGTCGGCGTCGCTGGGGCGGCGTTCCCACATTCGCCTGCTGCCGATCACGTCGAGCAGCGCACGCGGGTCCGGGTGGCTCCAGGTGCGTGCCGCGCGCTGGTTGTCGACGGTCTCGAAGACCTGGCCGCGCAGCTGGCCGAGATAGCGGAAGTAGTCCTTGCGATCCTCGTTGAGTTCTCCGGCGCGTTTGCCCCCGCCTCGGCCGCCGGCGGCGAACATGCCGAACATCGACATCAGCATCATCAGCGGGAACATCATGAACAGCGGGTTGGTCAGGATGTTGCGCCCACCGGTGACGACCATCAGTGCCACCATGCCGACGACGGCGACGACCATCACCACCGGCAGCAGTTTCATCAGGAGGCCGCCGGGCACCACCCGCGGCACATCCGGCGGCGCCTGGATGTTGACCTCGCCTCCGGGCGTGCGTGGGGGCGTGATGCGCGGGCGACGCACAAAGCCCTCCGTCGTCGTGACCACACGTCCCCCCTGACATGTCGCGCTGTGTATCCCCGGGCGGTCGAACCCGCCGCGGTTGGCTATGTTAGCTGCTGAATCTAGGGGGAGGATTGACCTGATGTCGTCTGTGGACGGATTCGCACCGGGGTACCCGGCCACCGCTGCCGACGCGGACACCGGGGACCGCCGGCGGGGTGAGGGGGCCGTCGAGCCGCAACTCGTACGGGTGTCCGTGCTGGGCGGCAACACCCAGCTCGACGTCGGACTGCCGGCGGGCATCCCCATCGCCGGACTCATCGGTGACCTTGTCGCCCAGATCGAATCGCGCAATCCCACGAGGTCGGACCCCGACGACCCGGATGCCGACGCCCGCAATCCCGGCCGACCGCACGACCGGCAGAACAAGTGGACGCTCGCGCTCGTCGGACAGGACCCGCTGCCCCTGCACCGGTCGCTGTCGGAGTCGGGTATCCGTGACGGCGATCTGCTGCTGTTGACCTCCACGCGAACCGGGGAGTCCCCGGTGCTGTTCGACGACGTGGTCGACGCTGTCGCCCGATTGAACGAATCGCAGTTCGTCGACTGGACCGCGGCGTCCGCCCGCAAGGTCGGTTACGCCCTGGCACTCGTCGCCGCGGTCGCGGCGGCGGCGTCCCTGGCCGCCGTCCGCTCCGGCACCGGCGCCCTGTGGTTCGCCGGGTTGTCCGGGCTGGCGGTCGTCGGATTCGTCACCGCCTCGACGATCGTGTCCCGCTACTACCGCGACGAGCAGAGTTCGACGGTGCTGTCCCTGTGTGCCGCGCCGATGGCCTTCGTGACCGGGATGATCGTGACGCCCGGGTCATACGGCGCCGCACACCTCACCCTGGGCTTCGCCTTCACCCTCGTCGCCGCCGTGGTCAGCTACCGGATGACCGCGGCCGGGGCGACCGCACACAGCGCCGTGACCAGCGCGGCGCTGCTCGGCGCCACCGGTTGTGGGGCGCGACTCCTCATCGATGCGCCGGTGGCCGATGTCGCCGCCGTCATCGCCGCGGTCGGCCTGCTGTGCATCGGTCTGGCTCCCCGCACGACGATCCTGCTCGCGAAACTGCCGCTGCCCCCGGTGCCGACCGCGGGTGCCGCCATCGACGTCAAGGACATCGAGCCGCGCCCGGCCATCGAGGGCATCGGGGCGATCGGCGCGACCGCCCTTCCCAAAGCCGATGCGCTGGAACGGCGTTCCTACCTCGCCAACGCGTACCTGACCGGCATCGTCGGCGGGCTCACCGTCGTCACCGCCATCGCGGCCGTGCTCACCGCCGCCCCGCTCGCCGGGTTCGAATGGCGCAACGCCGTCTACGCCGCGATCATCGGCGTCGTGCTGTGTCTGCGGGGCCGCTCTCACAGCGACCTGTTCCAGGCGGGAATCCTCGTCATCGGCGGATCGCTCGTGGTGATCACCCTGATCACCGGTCTCGCGTTCGGCGACGATCAGTGGCCGGTGATCGGTTTCGCCCTCGGCATCCTCGTGGTGATCGGCGCCCTCGTCTTCGGGGTCGTCGCACCGAACCAGGACTTCTCACCCGTGATGCGTCGGTGGGCCGAGATCGGCGAGTACATCCTCGTCGCCCTCATTGTGCCCCTGCTGTTGTGGCTGCTCGACCTGTACCGAATGGTCCGCGAGATCTGATGCGCGACAACCGTGTCCGTGGTGCCGGAGTATTCGCGACGACCCTCGTCGCGGCACTCGTCGGGGCCTCGGCGACGCCCGCTGCGGCGGTCACCCCGCCTCGGATCGATCCCGGCGCCCTCGTCCGGTCGGCCCCGGTCGCCCCGCTCGAACCGACCGAGCAGCGGCACCTGTGCAACATCCCGGAACTGACGCGCACCGTGACGAAACCGACCGCGGCGCAGGCGATGATGAATCTCCCGGAGGCGTGGCGGTTCAGTCGCGGACAGGGTCAGCGGGTGGCCGTCATCGACACCGGGGTGACGCCCCATCCGCGGCTCGGTCGCGTCGTCGCCGGTGGCGATTACGTCTCGGGCGGCAACGGACTCGACGACTGCGACGCCCACGGCACCCTGGTCGCCGGGATCATCGCCGCCCGGCCCAGCACCGCCGACGCGTTCGCCGGCGTCGCGCCCGCGGCATCGATCATCGCGATCCGCCAGTCCAGCAGCGCTTTCCAGAAGAAGAACGACCGCGCCCGGGACGACGCCGCGCCGGTGGTCGGCTCGGGTTACGGGTCCGTCCGGACGCTGGCGCACGCCATCGTGCGCGCGGTCGATCTACGCGCCACCGTCATCAACATCTCCGAGGTGGCGTGCGCGTCGGCGGCGGATTCGGTCGACGACCGGGCGCTGGGTGCGGCCATCCGGCACGCCTATGACCGGAACGTCGTGGTCGTCGTGGCAGCCGGCAACCTGACGCGCGACGGCGCCTGCCAGAACCAGAATCCGGCTCCCGCCGCCGACGACCCCAACGGATGGCGGTCGGTGGCGACCGTCGCCAGTCCCGCCTGGTACTCGCCGTACGTTCTGACGGTCGGCTCGGTGGACGCCGACACCGGCTCGCCGAGCGACTTCAGCCTGCACGGCCCGTGGGTGAGCGTCGCGGCGCCGGGCACCGACATCGTGAGCCTGAACAGCAAGCGCGGTTCGAACCGGCTGGCGTCGGCCCAGCAGAGCGACGGCGGGCCGGTGCCCTTGATCGGCACGAGTTTCGCCGCGCCGTACGTCGCGGGCACCGCCGCGCTGATCCGGGCCCGCTTCCCGGATCTGACCGCGCGCGAGGTGATGGACCGCATCATCGCCACCGCCCACTCCCCGGGAACCGGGCGCGACCAGCGGATCGGACACGGTGTCATCGATCCGGTCGCCGCCCTGACCGCCGAGCTGCCGGCCGATCAGCAGCCGGACCGGGCCTCGGCGCCCATCGCCGCACCTCCCGTGGCGCAGCCACCGGACAATTCCGCGCGCAACGTCGCGATCATCGGCAGCGCCGTCGCGGCGATCGTCATCGCCGCCGTCCTCGCGATCGCACTACCCCACCGACGGGTGCGCAAGCTCGACCCGGACGAGTTCTGATCTGTCGACGCCGGATCGTGGCCCGAGGTCAGTTGGACGAACGTGCGGGGCGCAGCTCGCGCGGGAGCGCGAAGGTCAGCGTCTCGTTGGCCGTGTTGACCGTCTCGACCGTGCCGTAGCCGCGTTCGGCCAGGTAGTCGAGAACCCCGCGGACCAGCACCTCGGGCACCGACGCGCCAGAGGTGACCCCGACCGTCGTCACACCGTCGAGCCACGAGTCGTCGATCTCACGGGCGTAATCGACCAGGTGGCCTGCCTTCGCGCCGGCCTGCAGGGCCACCTCGACGAGGCGCACCGAGTTCGAGGAGTTCTGCGATCCGACGACGATCACCAGGTCGCATTCGGGAGCCATCGCCTTGACCGCGACCTGCCGGTTCTGGGTGGCGTAGCAGATGTCGTCGCTGGGCGGGTCGTTGAGCAGCGGGAACTTCTCGCGGAGTCGACGGACCGTCTCCATGGTCTCGTCGACGGACAGGGTGGTCTGCGACAACCAGACGAGCTTCGACTCGTCACGGACCTCGACCGCGTCCACGCTGTCGGGACCGTCGACGAGCTGGATGTGCTGTGGGGCCTCGCCGGCGGTGCCCTCGACTTCCTCGTGGCCCTCATGGCCGATCAGGAGGATGTCGTAGTCGTCGCGCGCGAATCGCTTCGCCTCTTGATGGACCTTCGTGACCAGCGGACACGTGGCGTCGATGGTGCGCAGGTTGCGCTCGGCGGCGGTCTGGTGCACCAGCGGGGACACCCCGTGCGCGGAGAACACGACCAGCGCGCCCTCGGGCACCTCGTCGGTCTCGCCGACGAAGATCGCCCCGCGCTCGGCCAGGGTCTCCACGACGTGCCGGTTGTGCACGATCTCCTTGCGCACGTAGACGGGAGCGCCGTGCTTGTCGAGGGCACGCTCGACCGTCTCCACCGCACGGTCCACACCAGCGCAGTAGCCGCGGGGTTCGGCGAGCAGGACACGCTTCGTCTCAGACATGCTTCCCAGGGTACGGGTTACGCGGCGTTGCCCGTGATGGCAGAGTGTTGGCATGGATCGCGCACCGTACCCCGCCCGGATAGCCGCAGGTCTGATCGTCACCGCCCTCGAGGAGACACGGAAACTCCCGGCGCTGCTCATCACGTTGCCGATGACCGCCATCAGCCAGACCCTCCAGGCCGGTATGCGGGCGCAACAGAACATCGCCGAACTGGCCATCAAGGGCGACGCCGCCCTGGAGATGCTCTTCGACCGGCCCGACGAACAGCCCGAGTGGGCACGTTTCGACGAGGACGACGCAGCGGGTCCCGACCCGGTCGCGCCCACCGCGCCCGCGGAGACCACCGATACGTCTGTGCAGGACGAGAAGCCGAAGGCCGCCGCGACGACCCCGTCGCCCACGACCATCGACGAGGAGATCGAGGAGGCGGCCGCCGACGCCGATCTCGCCGCACCGCCGCGCGCCGATGCCGGGCGGTTCGCGCTGTACAGCTCGACCCCCGACGAGGTCGTCGCGGCCGAGGTGCCGGGCACCGAGGCGGTGGGTTCCGCCGACGGCTCCGGGCCCGAGATCGTCGAGCTCATCGACTACGACACCCTCACCCTCGCGCAACTCCGGGCCCGCCTGCGGTCGGTCGCCGTCGAGGACCTGATCGCGCTCGTCGACTATGAGAAATCCCGCCGCGACCGCGCGCCGTTCGTGACGATGCTCGAGAACCGGATCGCCGCGCAGAACAAGCGCTCCACCGAAGCGTGACCGGGGCCGACACGAGCGACACACCGCGACGTTCCTCGTCACCGAACTCGGCCGAGCATCCCTGGCCGGTCCGGACGGTGAACACCAAGATCGCCGACTGGATCCATCGGCTCGGACAGATCTGGGTCGAAGGACAGGTCACCCAGATCAGCCGGCGGCCGGGGACCCGCACCGCGTTCCTCACCCTGCGCGACCCCGCTGCCGACATCTCGATCTCGGTGACGTGCAGCCCCGACCTGCTGGCACGCACCGAGGTCCCGCTGACGGACGGCAGCTCCGTGGTGGTCCTGGGCCGGCCGAGTTACTACACCGGGCGCGGCACGGTGTCGCTGCGGGTCAGCGAGATCCGGGCCGTGGGCATCGGCGAGCTGTTGCTGCGCATCGAACGGCTGCGGCAGCTCATGGCCGCCGAGGGCCTCTTCGATTCACGGCTCAAACGGCCGCTGCCGTTCCTGCCGCGCGCCGTCGGCCTGATCAGTGGCCGCGCGAGCGCAGCGCAGCACGACGTCGTGAGTGTCGCCACCGCTCGATGGTCGAACGTGCGCTTCGACATCCGCGAGGCCCCCGTGCAGGGGCCGACGGCGGTCGCCCGCATCCTGACCCACCTGGCCGACCTCGATGCCCACCCCGATGTCGAGGTCATCATCATCGCGCGCGGCGGCGGCAGCGTAGAAGACCTGCTCCCGTTCTCCGACGAGGCGTTGCTGCGCGCGGTGTCGCGGTGCCGGACCCCGGTCGTCAGCGCGATCGGGCACGAACCGGACAATCCACTGCTCGATCTCGTCGCGGATCTGCGTGCCGCCACTCCGACCGATGCGGCGAAACGGGTCGTTCCCGACGTCGAGGCCGAACTCGCGGGCATCGCGGATCTGCGTCGACGCAGCGCGCAGGCCCTGCGCAACTGGGTGCGCCGCGAGTCCGGCGTCGTCGCCGCGCTGCGGGCGCGCCCGGTGCTCGCCCGTCCCGGGGTGCTCGTGGACTCCGAAGCCGGGCAAGTGGCCGAGCTGGTCCGCGCCTTGCGCCGAGATGTGTTGCGCCACATCGACTCCGAGGAACGACGTACCGACCATCTCGGCGCGCGCCTGTCGACACTCGGTCCCGCGCAGACCCTGGCGCGCGGCTACGCGGTGGTACAGCGCACCGACACCGACCCGCCTCATGTGGTCGGCACGCTCGCGGACCTGCCGGCGGGTGCACCCCTGCGCATCCGGGTCGCCGACGGCGCCGCAACCGCCCGGGTCGACGAACCCACGACCATGCCGGAACACGGAGGAAATGCGTGAGCACCGACGAATCATCCACTCCGATCGAGGAACTCGGCTACGAGGAAGCACGCGACGAACTCGCCGAGATCGTCACCACCCTCGAGCACGGCGGACTCGACCTCGACGCCTCGCTGGCGCTCTGGGAGCGTGGCGAGGCCCTCGCGACCCGCTGCGAGGAGCACCTGCGCGGTGCCCGCGAGCGCATCGAGGCGGTCATCAGCACCGGCTCCGACCCCGATGACCCCGAGGACGACTGAGACCGATCAGTCGAACCGGGTGAGCGCCTCGCGGTCGAGAACACTGATGCGCGTGTGCTCGGCGGTCGGTCGCGCACCGGCCCGCGCGAGGACCGGCCGACGATCCTCCCCACCCCTCGATGAGGAGGAAAGCGGCCGCCCCACAGCGGAATCCGGAGGCGGCCCGACGATGTACGGAAGACCGGATGCGGTCGCGGCCCCGGATCGCGGGTCGGTCGGCGCATCGATGGCGCCCGCCTGTTGCACCGGAACGGTCACCACGAGCAGCACGAGGACCGCGACGAGCACGAGCCTGGCCCACACGAGGTGCAAGCCGAACCCCGATCCCCCATCCATGAGCGCCTCCTGCCGAAGACGCTAGGAACCGCGGGCCGGGTTCTCACGAGTAGTGCGCTACCCCAATTGCAGCGGCTGCTGGGCGACGACCGATGACGCGATCGTCTCGATGTCGGCGTCGCTGCCGCGCGACAGGACCGCGATGCGTACCTTGCCCAGATCGGTGATCCAGAACCGCTTGCCCTCCGACGTCTCGTAGGTCACCCACTGCCGCCCGCCCGCCTGGCGCGTACCGGTACCGGAGATGTCGGCGAAATCACCCCCGCTGCCGCCGCCGAGGTAGGGGACGAACACGTCCTCGGGCGCATCGGACTGACTGAGCTGGACGTAGGCGCCGTCGCTGCTGAGCCATCCCACCGTGCTGACCCGGTGCCCCTCGATCGCGTCCGACGAACCGGAGTTGGGCCGCCAGCCCTCCGGCGTAGGCGGGCGGCGGATCGGGAACGGGAGCTGGGCGGCGTCGGCGTTCAATGCGCTGACCACGTCGAACGGCGGCAGCTTGCTGTCGGCCACGTCTTTGGAGGCCCCGATCGAGCAGTTCCCCGACGCGATCGCCACCAGCGCACACAGCGCGAGCAACGGGACCAACGACCAGAACATGTCCTTGCCGTTGTTCAGAATGCGGGGTTTGTCAGCCATGGCGCCGAGTATCCCACCAGCAGGGTCACTGACCGAATGCCCGGTGTGACATGCAAGGATGGTGGTCGAGACCACCGCCACCATCACTCGGCGCCGCTGGAGTCGACCCGCGCCGAACAGAGGAGTCGATTGCCCATGACCGTCAGCACCCATCAGGCCCCGGACCGCAACCTCGCGATGGAGTTGGTCCGCGTGACCGAGTCGGCTGCACTCGCGGCCGGTCGTTGGGTCGGTCGTGGCGACAAGAACGGCGGCGACGGCGCGGCGGTCGACGCGATGCGCGAACTGTTGTCGTCGGTCTCGATGCGCGGTGTCGTGGTCATCGGAGAGGGCGAGAAGGACGAGGCGCCGATGCTCTACAACGGCGAAGAGGTGGGCAACGGCGAAGGCCCCGACTGTGACGTCGCCGTGGATCCCATCGACGGCACCACGCTGATGGCGGAGGGCCGCCCCAACTCGATCTCGGTGATCGCGGTCAGCGAGCGCGGCACGATGTACGACCCGTCGGCGGTCTTCTACATGGACAAGATCGCCGTCGGGCCCGAGGCCAAGGGCGCCATCAACATCAACGAGTCCGTCGAGTGGAACATCAACTCGGTCGCGAAGGCGAAGGGCATCGACGTCGCCGATCTGACCGTGATCGTCCTCGACCGTCCTCGTCATGCCGATCTCATCGGTGAGATCCGGCAGGCCGGCGCCAAGATCCGCCTCATCTCCGACGGCGACGTCGCCGGTGCGGTCGCCGCCGCCGACGACTACTCCACCGTCGACATGCTGATGGGCGTCGGCGGCACTCCCGAGGGCATCATCACCGCCGTCGCGATGAAGTGCATGGGCGGCGAGATCCAGGGCAAGCTGTGGCCGCGCAACGACGAAGAGCGCCAGAAGGCCATCGATGCCGGCCACGACCTGGACCGGGTGCTGACCAACGACATCCTGGTGAGCGGCGAGAACGCCTTCTTCTGCGCCACCGGGGTCACCAACGGCGACATGCTGCGCGGCGTCACCTACCGGCCCAATGGCGCGACGACCCGGTCGCTGGTGATGCGCTCGAAGTCCGGCACCGTCCGCCGCATCGAGGCCGTCCACAAGCCGGCCAAGCTTCGCGGCTACTCCCGAATCGATCTCTGAGACACGACATCGGCCCCACACCAACACCGGTGACTTCACGAGTCAACCTCTGGCGTGGGGCCGATGTCGTGGGCGATACGATGCGGTCCGTGAGTAAACCAGCCTCAGCCCCCGAGTTTCTCTACTCCGATCTGCTCCCGACCGGCGCCGACGAGACCCCGTACCGGTTGGTCACGACCGAGGGTGTGTCCACGTTCTCCGTCGACGGTCGGACCTTCCTGAAGGTCGACCCGGAGGCCATCCGGAGGCTCACCGCGGAGGCCATGCACGACATCAGCCACTATCTCCGCCCGGCTCATCTCGCGCAGTTGCGCAAGATCATCGACGACCCGGAGGCCTCGGGCAACGACCGGTTCGTCGCCCTTGACCTGCTGAAGAACGTCAACATCTCAGCCGGCGGCGTGCTGCCGATGTGCCAGGACACCGGCACCGCCATCGTGATGGGCAAGAAGAGCGAAGGGGTCCTGACCGGCACCGACGACGCCGAGGCCATCTCCCGCGGTGTCTACGACGCCTACACGCAGCTCAACCTGCGGTACTCGCAGCTCGCCCCGCTGACGACGTACGAGGAGAAGAACACCGGCTCGAACCTGCCCGCCCAGATCGAGATCTACGCCACCGAGCAGGGGCCCAAGGGTCCGGAGTACAAGTTCCTGTTCATGGCCAAGGGCGGTGGCAGCGCCAACAAGTCGTTCCTGTTCCAGGAGACGAAGGCGATCCTGAACCCGACGAGCATCCTGGAGTTCCTCGACGAGAAGATCCGCTCGCTGGGCACCGCGGCCTGCCCGCCGTACCACCTGGCCGTCGTGATCGGCGGCACCTCAGCCGAATTCGCGCTCAAGACCGCCAAGTACGCGTCGGCGCACTACCTCGACAACCTGCCCACGCAGGGTTCGATGTCGGCGCACGGTTTCCGCGATCTCGAGCTCGAGGAGGAGGTCTTCCGGCTGACCCAGTCGTTCGGCATCGGAGCGCAGTTCGGCGGCAAGTACTTCTGTCACGACGTGCGCGTGGTCCGGCTGCCCCGCCACGGTGCGTCGTGCCCGGTGGCGATCGCGGTCTCCTGCTCGGCCGACCGTCAGGCCCTCGGCAAGATCACCGCCGACGGCGTCTTCCTCGAGCAGCTCGAGACCGATCCGGCCCGCTACATGCCCGCAGCCGGTGTGGCCGAGGACATCTCGGGTGGCGAGGTGGTCGAGGTCGACCTCAACCGACCCATGCCGGAGATCCTCGCGCAACTCTCGCAGTATCCGGTCAAGACGCGCCTCTCGCTGACCGGACCGCTGGTCGTCGCGCGCGACATCGCCCACGCCAAGATCAAGGAACGCCTCGACGCGGGCGAACCGATGCCCGACTACCTGCGCGACCACCCGGTCTACTACGCGGGGCCGGCGAAGACCCCCGAGGGCATGGCCTCCGGATCGTTCGGTCCGACGACGGCAGGCCGGATGGACAGCTATGTCGAGCAGTTCCAGGCCGCCGGGGGCTCGATGGTCATGCTGGCCAAGGGGAATCGATCCAAGCAGGTCACCGAGGCGTGCGGCGCGCACGGCGGTTTCTACCTCGGCTCCATCGGCGGGCCCGCGGCACGTCTCGCGCTCGACTGCATCAAGAGCCAGGAGATCATCGAGTACCCCGAACTCGGCATGGAGGCCGTGTGGAAGATCGAGGTCGAGAATTTTCCCGCCTTCATCGTCGTTGACGACAAGGGCAACGACTTTTTCACCGACCCGAGTGGGGCCGTCAACGTCCCGCTGAGCGGCATAAGGATTCGATCGAAGGAGTAGGCACGCCGATGACCGAGGACACACAGACCGACGCGCAGGGCGAGCAATACCGCATCGAGCACGACACCATGGGCGAGGTCCGGGTACCCGTCGACGCCCTGTGGCGGGCACAGACGCAGCGTGCCGTGGAGAACTTCCCGATCAGCGGACGCCCCCTCGAACGGACCCAGATCCGGGCGATGGGACTGCTGAAGGCGGCCTGCGCCACCGTCAACGCCGACCTCGGTCTGCTCGACAAGGAGAAGGCCGACGCGATCGTCGCCGCGGCCACCGAGATCGCGGACGGACGCCACGACGACCAGTTCCCGATCGACGTGTTCCAGACCGGTTCGGGCACCAGCTCGAACATGAACACCAACGAGGTCATCGCGTCGATCGCCAAGTCCAACGGCGTCGAGGTGCATCCGAACGACCACGTCAACATGTCCCAGTCGTCCAACGACACCTTCCCGACGGCGACGCACGTCGCCGCCACCGAGGCCGCCGTCACCGACCTGATCCCGGCGCTCGAACATCTGCAGAAGACGTTGGCCGACAAGGCAACCGAATGGCGTGAGGTCGTCAAGAGCGGGCGCACGCATTTGATGGACGCGGTACCGGTCACGCTCGGACAGGAATTCGGCGGTTACGCGCGTCAGGTCGAGGCCGGCATCGAGCGCATCACCGCCGCCCTCCCGCGCGTCGGCGAACTGCCCATCGGCGGTACCGCGGTCGGCACCGGCCTCAATGCGCCAGATGGCTTCGGCACCAAGGTGGTCGCCGAACTCGTGTCGCTCACCGGCGTCGAGTCACTCACCCTCGCGAAGGACAACTTCGAGGCGCAGGCGGCCCGTGACGGGCTCGTCGAACT
Organism: Gordonia sp. p3-SID1431; assembly: GCF_025143765.1. Lineage (NCBI taxonomy): Bacteria > Bacillati > Actinomycetota > Actinomycetes > Mycobacteriales > Gordoniaceae > Gordonia > Gordonia sp. p3-SID1431. Next base: position 5,980 of record NZ_JAMBDT010000059.1, on the reverse strand, counting down.
CTCCGGCCAGTTGAAGACCGTCGCGGTGTCGCTGACCAAGATCGCCAACGACGTCCGTTGGATGGGCTCGGGTCCGCTCACCGGGCTCGGCGAGATCCTGCTCCCCGACCTGCAGCCGGGCAGTTCCATCATGCCGGGCAAGGTCAATCCCGTTCTGCCCGAAGCTGTCACGCAGGTGGCGGCGCAGGTCATCGGCAACGACGCCGCAGTCACCTGGGGCGGCGGCAACGGCGCCTTCGAACTCAACGTCTACATCCCGATGATGGCGCGCAACGTCCTCGAGTCCCTGAAGCTGCTCGCGAACGTCTCGCGGTTGTTCGCCGACCGCTGTATTACCGGTCTGCAGGCCAACACCGAGCGGTTGCGCACGCTCGCGGAGAGTTCGCCGTCGATCGTCACCCCCCTCAACAGCGCCATCGGCTACGAGGAGGCAGCGGCCGTCGCCAAGCAGGCGCTGAAGGAGGGCAAGACCATCCGCGAGACCGTCCTCGACCGCGGCCTGGTCGGCGACAAGCTGACCGAGGACGAACTGGACGCCCGGCTCGACGTGCTGAAGATGGCCAATCTCGACCGGGAGCGCTGACAACCGTGACGGCGCAACTGCTCCCCTTCCCCACCGACTGGCAGACCGCGCTCGTGCTCGTCGCCCACCCCGACGACCCCGAGTACGGGATGTCGGCGGCCGTCGCCCGCTGGACCGGCGAGGGCCGCCGCGTCGTCTACGCGCTGGCCTCCAGCGGCGAGCGGGGCATCGAAGGTCTGCCACCCGCCGAGTGCGGCCCCCTGCGGGAAGCGGAGCAGCGCGCGTCCGCGTCGATCGTCGGCGTGGACGAGGTGGAGTTCTGGGGGTTCCCCGACAGTGACATCCGCAACGTGCCGGAGTTGCGGGACAAGATCACCGAGACCGTCGAACGGGTGCGTCCTCACGTGATCGTCTCGCTCTTCGGTGGGCCCGAGTGGGCGCCGGGCATGCCCAACCAGCGCGACCACATAGAGTTCGCCGCGGCGGTCCTCGAGGCCTACGACGCCCTGGAAGCCCCGCCGTCGTGGTTGTTCGAGAGCGGTCCGGCGGCGACCCACGGCGTCGAGGTCGAGGAACAACTCGACGCGGCCGTTCGAGCACTCGCCGCCCACGACCGCTACCTCTCCGTCCTCGATCCGGACACCCCGGTCCTCGACCAGGCGCGGGCGCAGATCGAGATGGCGACCGCGCCTCGAGAGGGCGACCCCCGTCATGTGACCGGCTTCGAGCTCAAACGGGGTCGGCCCGCCTGAGTCGGCACGACCCGCCGCGTATCAGCAGCGGCAGCGGCGACGACCCGACGTTTCCTTGGCCCCTCGGATCGGTGACCTTCGGCCCCTCCCGGCGGGCGCGCCGTCGGTGGATGGTGTGAGGGTCATTTTCTCCGCACACCGTTCGGAGCAAGCTCTCCCAGGGGGACCGTCATCACTCTCTCGGCCGTTCTCGTCGCTTTCCTCGCCGCATTCGCCGTCTGCGCGGTCATCGGATTGTCCGTGTGGCTGCTCGTGCTCTTCGGCGTGCTCACCGGACTCCAATCGGTCGCCTGGCTGACCGAGCGCATGTCGGCATGGCGACTACCGGCCGAGGCGGATGCCCCCTAGTGGTGTGTCTCCACTAGAGCTGCGCCGACCACCGCAGCGCGAGACCGCCGCCCGGCGGCGTGGTCGTCGTGAACGCCCCGCCGGCCTTCTCGGCCCGGAGCGCGAGGTTGGCCAGACCGCTCGGAGTCACGTCCGCCGGCAGCCCGATGCCGTTGTCGATGACCTCGACGACCAGCTCGTCGGCGACCGTGATCGACACCGTCACCGTCGTGGCCCGGGCGTGCTTCACGACGTTGCTGACCGCCTCGCGTATCACCGCGACGACGGTCTCGGCCAAGGGGCGATCGACCACGGACAGCGGACCCGAGGTCCGCACGTGCATCTGGATCGGCAGATCGTCGATCTGCTGGTCGATGACCTCCTGCACGCGCTGCCGCAACCGCGTGACCGTCATGTCCTCGGTCTGCAGGTCGAAGATGGTCGAGCGCACCTCCTGGACGATGTCCTGGAGGTTGTTGATCGACCGGGTGAGTCGCGAGCGGATATCGGGTGAGTGGGTGCGCTGCAGCGTCGCCTGCAGGCTGAGCCCCTCGGCGAAGATCCGCTGGATCACGTGATCGTGGAGGTCGCGCGCGATGCGCTCACGGTCTTCGAGCACGCGCATGTGGTGGGCCTGCATCGTCGCGGTGGCCAGCTGCATCGCGAGTGCGGCCTGGTCGGCGAAGTCGGCGCTCAGTCCGAGGAGATCCCGGGCGAACGGCTCCCGCCCGTCGGCCCGCATGGCGATCAGCACGCCCCGTGTGGAATCGACGGTGCGCAGTGGGGCGGCCATGACCGGCCCATAGCGCGTCGAATCGCCGACGTCGTATTCCAGGTGATTCCGGAGCACGGGCCGGCGCTGGACGAACGCCGTCCCCGAGGTCGACCCGGTGATGGGGATGCTCTGGCCGCGGAAGACGTGTCCGTCTTCTCCCTCGGCGACCGTGATCACCAGTTCGTCGATGAGCTCCACGGGTTCTTCGGTGTCGTGGGGCTCGGCGATGAAGACCAGGTCGGCATCGGCCAGGGTCAGCACCTTCCGCGCGATCTGCTCGAGGACATCCTGATGGTCGGCGCCGGTGAGCAATTCTGTCATCACGTCGCGGTTGGCCTCGATCCAGGCCAGCTGGTCCTGCGCCTGCGCGTAGAGCCGGGCGTTGTCGATCGCGATACCGGCGGCCGACGCCAGCGCCTGGATGACCACCTCGTCGTCCTCGGTGAAGACGCCGCCGTTCCTCTTCTCGGTCAGATAGAGATTGCCGAAGACCTCGTCGCGGACCCGGATCGGCGTGCCCAGGAAACTCGTCATCGGCGGGTGGTTGGCGGGGAAACCCACCGATTCGGGGTGCTCGGACAAATCGGACAACCGCAGGAGCTCGGGCTGGTCGATGAGCTGACCGAGGACGCCACCGCCGGTGGGCAGGTCGCCGATGAGTACCCGGGTCTCGGCGTCGATGCCCTGGGAGAGGAACGCGGACAGATGATGCCCGCTCCCGAGCACGCCCAGCGCCCCGTACTCGGCGTCGACGAGACGGATCGCCGACGCCACGATCGATTCGAGGGTGGTTTCCAGATCGAGTCCGGAACTGACGACCAGCATCGCCTGCAGGAGCCCGTCGGTCTGATCGCGTACGTCGGCGATCTGGCTGATCCGGTCGGAGACCTCGTCGAGCAGTTCGCGCAAACGCATCTGCGACAGCGCTTTCCGCAATTCGAGCGATCTCGGATCCAGTTCCGAGAATTCGGAAACCATGTACCGGATCATAGTCAGGTTCATTTCCGGGTGCTGCACTTCGGGTTCGAACGCGGTTTCGCTCGGGTTGGGACACGAGCGATGACATTTGGTTAGACCTGCACACATTCGTCTAATTCGTCCGGCCCGTCCTACAATCCGATTCAGGTGTCCGATCCGGAGGGAGACGGCATGATCAGGGTTTTCCTGGTGGACGACCACGAAATCGTCCGACGGGGACTCGTCGAGTTGCTCGACTCCGTTTCCGACGTGGAGGTCGTCGGCGAGGCCGCCAGCGTCGCGCAGGCGCTCGCGCGCATTCCCGCGGTGTCTCCGGATGTCGCCGTGCTCGACGTCCGGCTTCCGGACGGCAACGGCATCGAATTGTGCCGTGAGCTCCTCAGCAGGGTGGACGGCCTGCGTTGCCTCATGCTGACCTCACTGACCGACGACGAGGCGATGATGGACGCCATCCTGGCCGGGGCCAGCGGATACGTCATCAAGGACATCACCGGGATGGAACTGGCGCGGGCGATCGCCGAGGTGGGCGCCGGCCGGTCTCTGCTCGACAACCGCGCCGCGGCGGCGTTGATGGATCGGCTACGCGCCCGGCAGGACGCCGCGGAACCGGCGGACGACGGACTCAGCGAGCAGGATCGGACGCTGCTGGCCCTTCTCGGCGAGGGCCTGACCAACCGGCAGATCGCCGCGCGGATGCATCTCGCCGAGAAGACCGTCAAGAACTATGTCTCGCGACTGCTCGGCAGGCTCGGCATGGAGCGCCGGACCCAAGCGGCGGTGTACGCGGCGAAGACCGCGAACCGCGACCGACGACGCTGAAGCGCCACGCGGAGGGTCGATCGAACGATGTGTCATTCGACTCTTGAGATCTACATCACATAAGCTGACACTGAAATGGTCGCTCGTCCGACTGGGAGGGCTCTCGGACGAGTGCGGACCGACGCCCGAACCGTGACAGAGAGATCCATCGAGATGACAGTTGTTTCCGCACTCGTGGAAACCGGGACTTCCCCCTCCGACCGGCACTGCGGTAGTTGCGGACGCGCGTTCGCGATCCGTACGCCGCTCCGCCAGTCCGATCTGGACGATCTGGACGATCTCGCCCGGGTCAACGGGTGGCACACCGGCACCGAGGCCACGTGGTGCCCCGGCTGCCGATGTGCCCGGATGAGTTTGTCCGACGTTCGCGCCCGGCCCGGCCGGACCGATCAGCCCGCCTGACCGCCGAGCCCGAAGAGGGCCGGAACCACGCCGACGAGCTGCGAGAGCAGACCGGTCAGGACGTCGGCACCCGGAACGCCCGAGGTGGTGGGAGGCGTCGTCCCCGGCGTCGTGCCCGGAGCGGTTTGAGGGGTTGCTCCGGGCGCGTCGCCTGCGGGTGCACCCTGGTTGACACCGATGGTGATCTTCGGGTTCTTGGCCGGATCGAGCCACACGAGGATCTGTTTCATCAGCTCGCGTTCGATCGCGACGCAGCCCATGGTCGGTTCACCGTTGGTCACGTGGAGGAACATCGCCGACGCCCGCCCCGGGGTGCGTTGCGGGTTGTGCGCGATGTTGACCGCGTAGTCGTAGACCGGGCCGGAGTTGTAGAGGTTCTCACTGTCCCCGCCGGGGCTCTGCGGCTGACGCACGTGCGTGTTGTAGGTCGGCGACTTCATGTTCGAGTCCCACCAGTCCTGCTGGTCGACCTTGCGATACGGCATCTTGGTCCCGGGATTCTCCGCACGGCCGAAGGCCTGGTCGAGCGGGAAGGTGCCCTGCGGGGTCCGGTGGACGTTGTCCTTCGGCTCGCCCATGCCCAGCGAACCGAGGTAGGCCTTCGTCGGGCCGATGACGGGTTTCCAACTGCCGTCGGCGCCCCGGTCGAAGGCCGTCAGGGTGGCGGTGGTGTCGGACGCCTTCGGCGCGGTCACCACGATCATCTGGCTCGTCGGCCCACCCGCCCCGGGTGCACCGGCACCGCCGGTGCCGTCGTCCGACCCGGTCCCACCGGCGAGCTGGTCGAGAATGCCGTCGAGCAGCGGCATGCCCGACCCGGGCGTCGTTCCCGGACTGGGTGTGGTGGACGTCCCCGGCGTGGATGTCTCGGGTGTAGTTGTCTCTGGGGCGGCGACCGACTGCCCGGCGCCGCCGACAATCGCGGCGAGCACCGCGATCACCAACAGTCCCAACAGTCTCATTCGCCTCATCAGTAACTTCTGCACCATGCCAGTCTGACAGTGCGCAAGAGACCATGTGTCACGTACTGGTCACGGTGCGGTTCGGATCAGGTGTCGGCGACGAGCCGGTCGGCGTATGGACAGAAGCCGGATTCACGCGGTCGAGGGTCGATTTCTCGATACGAAAACACCGAATTGCCATGATTCGAAATGCAGTACAAAAACGCATTCGACGAATCAATCTGAGAAATGGGTCGAATTCTCTTGGACTTTGTTTGCGCGTTTGTTATCAGATCATTACTGTTGCGAACGACGGCGTCGAATAAAGGCGGCCGTCGAAACGGATAGCCATTCGATTAAGGGAGAACAATGACATCCTTGGAGAACGTCGAACTGCTCACCGCCATCGTCGACCTCTTGAATTCGCTCCGCGACTTCACCCCGATCGAACCGCCGACCGCCT